>JAAENL010000156.1 GCA_024224435.1 Halieaceae bacterium | reverse complement strand
GACGGTCGGCAGCTCGGCGGTCAGGCCCAGCAAGCGCCTTACGAGGGCCAGTTTCTTTCTCTGGCTGCTGTGATGCAGCCCATAATGCCGGATGCGCTGAAACCGCTTCGGCAGGACATGATCCAAAAAGCGCCGCAGGAACTCCACCCCTGCCAGTTCCATCTCCTTCAGCTTCCCATCATCTCGATTGTCATAATACTTGAACCTCACCTGCTCGGGCCCCACGGCGATGATCCGATGGTTGCTCAGCGCCGTTTTGTACACGTATCGGCCCAGGTAGTCCAGCAAATCACCCGGTTTCCCTCGCGGCGTCTGAATGTAGACTTCCCATTTCTGGTTTTCTCCAGCCTGCAGCAGCTGCGCTACGTCTATCGCTTGGTTTCTTCCCAAGTTCAGTTTCTCCTGCTGCCAGAGCTGCCTGATCCCCTCGCAAAACGCGGCCCGAAAGGCCGCCGAAAACTCTTCGGCGGGAAACAAGTAGGTCGGCCTCGCCGCCTGCCACCGATAGCCCCCGTCTGTTTCTACCAAGGCGCCCCCGGTGACCATCGCATGCACATGTGGGTGCCTTTGCATTTGCTGCCCCCAAGTGTGCAGCACCAGTGTAAACCCTAACTCCCCGCCCAAATAGCGCTGCCCATACGCCTTCAGCAGGGCCGCCGCCGTGCGCAGCAACAGGTCATTCAGCTTCTTTTTATTGGCCCACACTAAGGGATTGAACACATGATCGATGGTAAAGACCACCTGATAATACGCGATCGGCAGCACCCACACTTTCTGCGCCTCCAGCCATTGCGCTTTATCATAGGCCCCGCATTTGGGGCAGTGCCGATCTTTGCACGAGTTGTACGCGATCTCTACTTTTCCACAGGCCTGACACCCGCGCACTTGCCCTCCCAGGGCGGCGGTCCGACATTGCAGGATGTGGCGCATCGCACTGCCTCTCGGACTGCTGTACCTGTATTGCTGGCTATACTCAGCTTCGAATTGCCGGATCACTTCCGCCACTTCATGCTTTGGTCTGGCGCGGCCCCGCACTCCCATAGCTTAGTCCTCCATTTCTAGCTCTATTCGCTTTGGCTGCGAACATAGGCTCATCCGGCTTCCTTGGGCACATCACTGACTTCTTTGGCTGGCCCTAT
>JAAENL010000155.1 GCA_024224435.1 Halieaceae bacterium | reverse complement strand
TCAAGGATAATGCGCTCAAGACAACCCTGCCGATGCAGGAGATCAGGCGCAAGGGCACCGATTCCTGTGCGCTGCTGCTGCAAAAAGCCACTAAGGATGGCGCGCCGGGCCCTATTATCGGTGCGGCGATTATCAAGGATTTATAGAATCACCCGTCTTTCGTACTCAGGTATCTAGTCGCCCGTGATTTTACGATTTTTTCCTGATCACTCGATATGAGTTGGGTTGGTTGTTCTGGATTACGCGAATAAGTTTTGGCGTTTTAGGTACTGAATTGGTGCGGGTATAAGCCAAATCAGGAAAAAGACAAAAAGAAGCCTCAACCACTTCGCCAGCAGACGCAGGTTGTGGCCTGCGGCAGTGAGGATTGCATTGATGGCGTCACCTTCGGCCCCTTTAAGATGATTTCGCTCCAGATGGCCATCATCTTTCAAATGGCCGATAACCGGTTCGATACCATTTCGCCGTTTTAACTCACGCTTGATGGTGGGGGATTTGATGCCGCGCGTGTAAGAGATGATGACGTCCAGCCCATCACGTTCCACTTTGTGTCCCCGATAGCCTCGGTCTGCATAGGCCCTTTTGACTGTGCGGCCAGTCATCTGTTCAACCTGGTCGATCTGACTGCCAAGGGTGTGGCCGTCATACGGGTTCCCCGGCAGGGCTTGCGCACCCACCACAAACTGCCCGCCTTTGGCTTTCGCATTGATGGTGGCGATTGAAGTTTTTACGCCGAACTCATATCGGGTGCGGGCCTTGCCTTTGCCAATGCACTCCACCTCCGGTGCATGCAGGGCGTAGAGCTTGTCCTTATCGGTTTTCTTCTGCTCGAAAATTGCGCGTGAGCGCTCCAGCGCAGTGGCAAAGAAAGCCTCGGCCACCTTGTCACCGGCAATCTTGCGCTCAATATCGCGAATGAGGCGGCCAAGCCATGTCCTGAGTTTGCGCACCCAGCGCAGGCCCTGCTTGTGGCCACCAGTATGCATCAACCGGGCCGCTTCCTTCTTGGCCTGCGGTGCAAGGCGCATGAAAGACTGGCGCAGGCTGATACCATGCTTTTGTGCCGCCCGGTTCAACCACTCAATGGCGCGCACGATGAGATGACTGTCGCTGGGGTGGGCAATGGCCTTTGTCTGCACCGTGGTGTCAACAGTGATACGCTCAAGCTGCCGGGTGCTGACTGCTTGGGTCCTCACGGCAACCGCAATGGTCTCAGCCAGCAGAAGCTCCAGAGCCTCAGCGCCGATCCTCTGGCGCCAGCGCGTCATCGAGGAGCGATCAAAAGGCAGTTCATGCTGGAAATAGACCTCGCCGCAGAACGCCTGAAAGTAGGGGTTCTCCAGCCAGGCCGCACAGACCTGTTCGTCCGACAGCCCCTTCATGTGCTTCAACAGATGCAGTCCTGCCATTAACCGGGTCGGCAACCCTTCGCGTCCCTTTTGATCATTATAAAAGGCCCCGAACGCCTCATCAAACCGAGCCCAATCGATCAGCCCTGCCAGACGCACAAGCTCATGTTTTTGATCAATGATGTTGACCAGAAGCATCCGAAACAGGTCGCCGCTGGAGGCTTTGGGTGTCTTGGGCGGCATGAGCAAAGCTCCTCAAAAAATGCGTCACCCATAATCACCATATTCGCTTTCACAAGGGAATCCCCAAAACAAACCCACAACCCAAATCACAAGGTTTTCCCCACTATCGCCCGCAAACCTTGCGAATTCGAATACTTCGAAATGCGGAATACCGAAGAAAAATCATACCCTTACAAATTTTTCACGGGTGACTAATTACAATCCGGATGGTTCAAATCCTTTCAATACACAGGAAGGCGCCGGCGAGAACGACACTCCTATGAAATGGACCAGTGGAAATGCGGTCTTC
>JAAENL010000154.1 GCA_024224435.1 Halieaceae bacterium | reverse complement strand
TTCGCCACGCACATAGCCGTCGGCTGCCGCGTCAAAGGTCTTGCAACGGCCATCCGGGGCCATGAAGTGCCCTTTGGAGAAGTAGATGGTGGGTTCGGGGCTGAGGATGGCGTTGGCGCCGCCCACCAGCGCTACATCACAAGCGCCGTTGCGTAAACCCATACAGGCTTGATTCAACGCCACCAGCGAGGAAGAACAGGCCGTGTCGACGGCTATGCTCGGGCCCTGGAAGCCGAATACATAACTAATGCGGCCGACGGCAGCCGAAAAGGCATTACCAGTGCCCATGTAGGCGTTGATGGCACTCTCACCACCGCGTGCGATAATCTGGTTGTAGTCACTGGTGCTTAACCCCAAGTACACGCCGGTGTCGCTGCCGCGCAACGTAACCGGGTCCAAACCAGCATGTTCCAACGCCTGCCAACTCATCTCCAATAACAGCCGCTGCTGTGGATCCATGCTGATCGCCTCGCGCGGGGCGATGCCGAAGAACTGGGGGCCGAAGCGGTCGATCTCGTCGATGAAGCCGCCCCAGCGTGTGTTCATCTTGCCGGGTGTATCGGGATCGGGATCATAGTAGGCGTCGATGTCCCAGCGCTCTGACGGAACCTCCCTGATCGCATCCACGCCGTTGTTCAGCATCTCCCAGTAAGCCTCCGCATCGGCTGCGCCTGGGAAACGACAGGCCAGGCCGACGATGGCAATAGGAGCGGTTTTCTCACCCTCTAGTTCTCGTATGCGTTCCTGTTGGCTCTTGATGACCAACAATGCTTTACGATTTCGTCCCTTATCTATTTGCATCAGTTTACCCTCTATCTGAAATTGCTTCAAATGCTTCGTCAATCAAAGAGTCAATCGTATCGTCGCTCATCTGAGCGATCTGGTCCGTCTCTATTTCTTCTACTTGAAGCCGTTGCATCTTATCGCGAATCACCTTCTGATCCTGAGGTTTTACGTTGAAGAGCTGGCGAATGAGCTGTGATCCTAGTTGTTCGATGTTCGGGTAGTCGAAGACGACCGTATTGTTCAATACAACTTTATCGCCAACAGTCCGCTGCAGACGGTTTTTCAACTCCACCGCCATCAACGAATCCATGCCAAGGTCAAAAAAGCCTGTAGCAGGATCGGGCAACTCAGAAAGTGACAGGACTTGCTGTATTTCACTTTGAAGATGGCGGACGAGCGTGGCCATGCGTTCATCGGCTGCCAATTGTTCCAGTTGTCTGAGTAATGGGGAATCTGTAACACTTTGGGTCTGGGTGAGGAGATGGCTCAGAATCGCCGGAGATTCAACGCCTAGCGCCTGGCTCATGCGTCGCCAGTCCGCGTCGAGTACAACGCCCTGGCTCGCACCCTGCAGCAGCAACTGGAGCAGGGCCTGATGGGCTGTATCCGTCGCAATGGGCATTAGGCCCTGCCTGCGCATCCTGGCTTCGACCAAGGCATTGCGTGCCGCCATGCCAACATCCGCCCAAGGACCCCACTGCACACTGAGTGCGGGCAGACCCTGCGCCTGACGCTGTTGGGCTAATCCGTCCAGATAGGCGTTGGCGGCAGCATAATTGCTCTGGCCGGCTGATCCCAGTAACGACGCCACCGATGAGTACAGTACAAAGAAGTCCAGCGGCAGGTGCTCTGTCGCTTCGTGCAGATAATGGCCGCCCAGCACCTTGGGTTTCAGCACAGTTTCAAATCGTTCCCAATTCTGTTCGCTCAGGACACCGTCGTCGAGCACACCTGCGGCATGGATTACGCCGCGCAATGGTAAGTGAGCC
>JAAENL010000153.1 GCA_024224435.1 Halieaceae bacterium | reverse complement strand
ACCCTCGTTCTGCAAATCGACATATATCTCGAGCAGCTTGAGCCGGTAGACCGGGATATTCGGCTCGGCATTCAACGCATTGTTCAGCAAATCGATCGCCTGAGGGTGACGGCCATAGGCGACATAGATATCTGCCTCGGCCAATGCATCTGAGGCATCCACGTCGGAAGCATAGTGGTCGTGTTTATGCTCTCCATAACCGCGGTTGTCGGGCGTGACACGGGGCTCCTCTGCTGAGGGAGTCTCTGCAGCATCAAATACATCGTCTTCGTCGAAGCTCTGTTGTTTCAGCTCGACGTCGCTAAACGCATCGTCCTCTGCCGCCCCCGCCCTGCGACGACGGATGAATACGTAGGCCGCCACCAAGCCCGCTAGCAGCGCCCCCGCCGCATAGAGCAGTGTGTTGCTGGCACTGGACTCAACCTCGGACGCCTTCTCGGATTGCTTCTTCTCCGCTTCGGGCATCCTTGATACAGGCTCTGGATTTTCTGGCAGCGCCGCCAACTGAGCGGCCTCATCCACCTCAGCGGCCTCATCCATCGCAGCGAGAGCTTCTAAATCGACCGCTGTTTCCTCGATCTCTGACCGCGCCACCACATCATCAAATTGCTCACCAGCAGGCGCAGCGTCGATTGGCTGTATTCCACCGTCCAAAGCGTCAGTGAGTGCCGCATCCTGGGGGCCGCTCTCCAATGTTTTAAGTTCAAGCTCTGCGACCAGAGTTTCAGCCTCAACGTCCGCTTCCGCCAGGGCGTTCTGCAACGCCGATATCTGGTCGTTTTTTAAGCTAATAATCCGTTTGAGAGTCTCCAACTGGTCCTCTAACGCTGCGAGGCGCTCCGCATCGATTCCGATTGCGACAGCAGCATCGCCCGGCGTACCGGATGACTCATCCGCCTGAGGCGCCTCTACTGCGGGCTCGTCAACGCTCGTCGACCCCACCTGCTCGGGTGCCTCGGTAGCACTACTGTCCGACTCCGCAGAAATCCTCAGGGAGGGCCCACTGTCAGCGGAAAACTGGTCGTCTCGGCCCTCACGCCAAGCGGCATTCTGCCGGTCGACTTCTGCGAGCGCTGCGGGCCTATCGGCGGAGCTGATATCGTTGGGCGAGGGAAGATAGACAATATAACCCGCCTTTATCCTGTTGATATTGCCATTGATAAAGGCATTCGGATTAAGGCGCTGTATGTCAAGCATCTCCTGGTGGACCGAGGTGCCCGCAGGCCTGGCGCGACTTGCGATGTCCCAGAGCGTATCGTCCCGACCGATCATGTAGCGCACACCGGGTGCAGGCGCTGAAGCGGCACTGGCGTTGAAGTCCCGCTGGGGCATCTCGCCCGAATCGAGACGGGATTCGGCTATATCAACCCGCGTGCCGGAGTAACTCGCCTCACTGCCCTGTGCCTGTCCTGACTCTTTTTTTTCGCCACCCACAGGATCAGCACCGAACAGACCAGTTGGCTTGGTGCCTTGCGCCACTGAAGTATTGTCTAGTGCGGCAACGGTTTCGCTGGCGGAAATAACGACAGGCGCTTCAGAATAAACCGGAGGATCAATGAGAACTGTATACTCGCGCAACAGCCGCCCGCTAGGCCATCGTGCCTCCACGATAAAATCGAGATAGGGCTCCAGCACAGGTTGATCCGTGGAAATTACAATACGCGCATTGCCACTATCGTCGACGACTACGTCAAAATTGATGGTGGTGAGGAAATAGTCGCGGTCAACGCCCAGCTTGCCAAAATCTTCTGAGGTCGCGAGGCTAACGCGAATCTGATCCTCAGAGAGTCCTTCCTCGTTGCGCAAGTTAACGACGGCTTTCAGGGGCTGGTTCAAGAAAGATTCGAGTTGCAGGTCACCAAGCCCGAGCGCTATTGTTGTGCTGGCGTAAAGACACCCCATGGCCAACACCGCAGCCGCCAATTTTTGCTTTCGAGCCATAACAGCCCCTTGTTATTTTATACCGCAAATAAAGGCTGACTACCTTGACACCAGCCACTCGGTTCCGACCAAAACGGGCTTGCGTTGCCGTTAGCCGTCGCGCGATACCCGCAGTAGAGGTAGGCCCAACTGAACATCGGGCGTAGCCACGCCCGGACGAATAATGCCTAAAGTATCAGTGAATTACGGCCATTAATCAAGGTAGATGGACACCAAGCTCTCGGCAATTTGCACACTATTTAATGCCGCGCCCTTACGCACGTTATCCGATACAACCCAGAGGTTCAGGCCTCTTGGGTGAGAGATATCCTCACGTATACGCCCCACAAAGACACCATCAGTCCCTGCAGCCTCTGTCACCGCTGTGGGATAACCGCCATCCTCCATTGTGTCTAGCACGGTCACGCCCGCCGCGTTTGTCAAAAGAGCGCGAGCATCTTCAGCTGAAATAGGGTCGACGGTCTCGATATGCACCGCTTCGGAATGACCAAAAAACACTGGAATACGCACACAGGTCGGATTTACCCGCAGGCTTTCATCACAAAAAATCTTTTGAGTTTCCCACACCATCTTCATTTCTTCGCGCGTGTAACCGTTATCCTGAAACGTATCGATTTGCGGTAAAGCGTTGAAAGCAATCTGCTTGGGATACGCCTCGCACTCGGCTTCCTGCCCGTTTAATAACCGGGCTGTCTGTCCAGCAAGCTCCTCAATCGCTTCTTTGCCAGTACCGGACACGGCTTGATAGGTAGCCACATTAATTCGCTCGATTCCGACCGCATCATAAATGGGCTTTAAAGCCACCAGCATCTGTATCGTCGAACAATTGGGGTTAGCAATAATATTCCTGTTGGTGTACTGCGCCAATGCATCAATATTCACCTCAGGCACCACAAGCGGAATATCTTCGTCCCGCCGAAAGTGAGAAGTATTGTCGATCACCACACAACCGGCCTCGGCCGCGATGGGCGCGTATTTTGCAGATACACCCCCTCCCGCGGAGAAAAGACCAATTTGCACCTGGGTAAAATCAAACTCAGCGAGGTCGGTCACACGATAAGACTTGCCCTTGAACTCCAGGCTCTTGCCTGCAGAGCGGCTACTGGCGAGCAGATGAAGATTACGCACAGGAAACTCGCGCTCCTCCAGAATACTGATCATGGCTTCGCCTACTGCACCGGTAGCGCCGACTACGGCCACATCGTACTCACGACTCATGACTGGTTTACCCCTGATTTTGACTGCACGCTAGGTGCCCGACTGACTGAAGGAATCGAATAGCCAGGGGGACGATTTTTTCCAATTATCCTCAAAGCTACGGATGGCAGACTCACTCTCCAGAGTAAGCGCTATGTCATCCAGGCCGTTGAGCAGGCAATGTTTGCGAAACGCATCTATCTCAAACCTGATTTCCGCACCGGAAGGGGTCGCCACGATCTGTTTGTCGAGGTCAATTTTCAGCTCGTAGCCGTCCATCGCGTACATTTCATTGAATAGGCCATCTACCACCTCAGCGCCAAGCTCAATGGGTAAAATGCCGTTCTTGAAACAGTTGTTATAGAAAATATCCGCGAAACTTGGAGCGATCACGCAACGCATACCGAAATCGTCCAACGCCCAAGGCGCGTGCTCTCGGCTCGACCCACAACCAAAGTTGTCCCGCGCAAGCAGCACACAAGCCCCCTGATAACGCGGCTTGTTAAGCGCGAACTCGGGATTGAGCGGCCTCCCGCTGCAGTCCTGCCCGGGCTCTCCGCGGTCGAGATAACGCAGCTCATCGAACAGATTGGGACCAAATCCGCTGCGCTGAATAGACTTGAGAAACTGCTTGGGAATAATCAAGTCCGTATCCACGTTGGCGCGATCCATAGGCGCTGCCACACCCTGCAATACAGTAAAACTCTTCATTGTCTGCTCCTGCTACCAATCTCGCACGTCAGTAAAATGTCCCGTGACTGCCGCCGCGGCTGCCATGGCTGGACTCACCAGATGAGTGCGGCCGCCAAAACCTTGCCGCCCCTCAAAGTTGCGATTGGACGTAGACGCACAGTGCTCGCCCTCGCCCAACTTGTCAGAATTCATGGCAAGACACATGGAACATCCAGGCTCGCGCCACTCCAGTCCTGCATCGGTGAAAACGGTGTGCAGGCCTTCGGACTCCGCCTGCTCTTTTACCTCGCCTGAGCCAGGCACCACCATGGCCAGCTTTACGCTCTCGGCGACACGTTTGCCTTTAACCACGGCAGCGGCAGCGCGCAAGTCCTCTATTCGCGAGTTCGTGCAAGAGCCAATGAACACCTTGTCCAGTTTTATGTCGGTAATCGACTGCCCTGCGTCCAGCCCCATGTACTCAAGTGCGCGCGCTATTGCCTCCCGTTCGGTGGAACTCTCTGCAGCGGCAGGGTCAGGAATCGTACCGTCCACTGGCAGCACCATCTCTGGTGAGGTGCCCCAGGTAACCTGAGGCTTGATATCCTCTCCGCGTAACTGCACCACCCGGTCGAAGACCGCGTCTTCATCACTGTGCAGATCTTGCCACGCTTTAACGGCCTGATCCCAGACAACACCCGTTGGAGCATAAGTACGGCCCTTAACATACTCGATGGTCTTTTCATCGCAGGCAATCATGCCCGCTCTGGCACCCGCTTCTATAGCCATGTTACACACCGTCATGCGCCCTTCGACACTCAGGGCACGAATGACATCACCGCCAAACTCAATCGCATAGCCAGTGCCTCCAGCTGTACCGATTTCCCCGATGATTGCCAGCACCACGTCCTTTGCTGTTACACCAGGGAGTAACTTCCCGTCGACACGCAGCAACATATTTTTCATTTTCTGTTGCACCAGGCACTGGGTCGCGAGTACATGCTCCACTTCCGACGTGCCGATACCATGCGCCAATGCGCCGAGAGCTCCGTGCGTGGACGTATGAGAGTCGCCGCATACGATGGTCATTCCTGGCAGTGTCGCACCCTGCTCTGGCCCGACTACATGCACGATACCCTGACGCTGATCGTTAATTTCGAATTCTGTGATATCGAAATCCTTGCAATTGTCGTCCAACGTCTGAACCTGCAACCGGGATATCGGGTCAACAATACCGGCGATACCGCCTTTGCGCTCGTCCAGCAAAGTGGGCACGTTATGGTCAGGCACGGCTAAGTTTGCGTCCTTACGCCAGGGTTCGCGACCGGATAGCCGCAGACCCTCAAAGGCCTGGGGCGAAGTCACCTCGTGAATCAACTGCCGATCGATATAGATTAACGCGCTGCCGTCCTCGCGCTGCTCTACCAGATGGTTATGCCACAACTTGTCGTACAGCGTTTTTCCACCCATGAGGGAATCCTCTCGAACCAAAAAAAGTAGACGTAATTAGTACAGGACGCGAATTATGGGCTTGAACTTTCAATAACTCAAATTTATTATTTTTATATAATGAATTCCAATACGGAATAGCTAAAATGGACACGCAAAATCTCAGAGCCTTCCTGCTAGTGGCGGAAACCGGGTCTTTTTCCGCCGCCGCCGAAGCGCTTCATTTGACACAGCCGGCAATAAGCAAACGGGTTGCGCAACTGGAGATGCAACTGGACGCCTCCCTGTTTGATCGCATCGGCAGAACCATTAGCACCACAGAGGCCGGTGAGGCACTGCTGCCGCATGCCCGCGCCGTTCATTTGGAAATACAGGCGGCAGAACAGTCGGTGCGAGACTTGTCAGGCGCGGTCGCTGGCAAGCTAAAACTGGCCACCAGCCACCACGTCGGACTGCACCGGTTACCACCGGTTTTGGATTTTTTCAGCAAGACCTACCCCGCTGTGCAGCTGGATATCGCCTTCATGGATTCCGAGCAGGCCTACGAACTGACCCTTCGTGGCGAGGCAGAACTCGCGATAGTCACCCTTGCTCCCGGACCCGTGCAACAGGTGATCACACATCCGATCTGGCCTGATCCGCTGGACTTCATGGTACAAGGCGGACACCCTCTGGCCCAACGCAAGACCCTCGGGCTGGCTGAACTGAGCGAGCACTCCGCGATACTACCCGGACTAGGCACCTACACGGGGCAAATCGTAAAGCAGCTGTTCGATCAGCGCGGACTGCCCTTACAGGTAACAATGACAACCAATTATCTGGAAACCCTGCGTATGATGGCGTCGGTGGGACTGGGCTGGACTGTACTCCCCCGCAGCATGTGCGATACGAGCCTGGTTAGGCTGCCACTCAAGGACGCCCGTATCGAGCGCACACTGGGCGCTCTGCATCACGAGAGCCGCAGCTTGTCGCGCGCCGCCGGCGCCTTCCTCAACGCATTGAATAACGTCGGTCAGGAGCCCTCTAGTTCTCAGTTGGAAAGATAACGCCGTCTCCAGTTGCGGTGCCTGCCTGGCGTAAATCGTCTTCGCGAAAGTAGACCGTTCCGCTGAATCGCGCGATCACCCGCTCACCACTGTAAATGCCGCCGCTGCAAAAACCGAAACGCCGCTTCGCGGTCACCTGCTCTGCAACAGCGTGCACCCACTCTCCCTGTCGTGCGCTAGATATAAAATCAATATTCAGATGCACAGTGGGGCTTCCTGTGACGACGCCATGGGCGAGATTCGCACCGGTCGCGGCGGTAATGTCGGCCAAAGTCATCAGCGCGCCACCGTGACAAATACCCATTGTGTTGCAATGGCGTGGACCGACGGTAATGCCAAAGCTAGCGCCCTGCCCCTCAACCAGACGATAAATTGGCTGCAGGTTGTCGGTGAAGCCCAGCCCCTCCGGTAAACGCTGAAACCCGGAAGGCACATTAGTTATGGTGTCTTTATCGCTCACATTGATACCCTTAAAATATTCCCATGGACAACCCTGTCCCAAAAGCCTCGCCCAGCTCAGTCGCTGCCTGTGCCTGAGCCGAAGAATACTCGCCCCGCACGATGACGGGCTCTGCTGCGCGCACCAGCGGGTAACCAGCTGCGATCCGTTCCGCCTGAGCACATGCACCGCGGCCATCATTCCCCGCACTGATCAACAGCGCGTAGGGTATTACCAGATCTCGCTTGATCGATGGATATAGCGTTCGATCGAGAAAATCTTTCATCGCCCCGCTGAGCGTGCCCGAGTTCTCCGCCGCGACCAGCAGCAGTCCGTCTGCCCCGGCCATTTGACGTGCGCCCGCGTCCCACGCGCGCAACAGGGTGATCTGCAGCGACGCCTCCCTGATCGCACCCCTCCTCGCTGCACAGGCAAGACGCGCACAGCTTCCACTCTGGCTGTGGTAGACAATCAGCAGTGATTTCAAAGCAGCTCCAGTCAACCTTTTTCCAGCCTGAATTGGAACACAGCACAATCGCCGTGTCATGCCTGTCGCGCAACGACGACAACCGCAACGCGGCCCTGTTGTTAAAACGAGTCTTGCAGTGCTCTAATAGCGCCGCAGGCCGACTCGGTTGACCTGCAAACATCGTTTTTGTACGCAGCATGACGGAGTTAGCAGATGCACAACATCAACAGGCAATGGGTACTGAAAACACGTCCAGTGGGCGCTGTCAGCACCGCAAATTTTGAATGCGTAGAAGCACCTATGCACGACCCGGATCTGAGAGCCGGGCAAGTACTGGTAAAAACCTTGATGCTGGGCTTCGACCCGGCCATGCGTGGGTGGATGGCCGATGAGCCAAGCTACCTGCCTCCAGTTGCGCTTGGCGAGCCCATGCGCGCGAGCGGTGTTGGCCAGGTCGTCAAATCAGAGAATCCGGACCTTCCGGTGGGAACGTTGGTACAGGGACTTCCAGGGTGGCAGGAATACAGCGTCGGTGATCCAGGCGGCCCCATTCCTCCTGTCGCTCTGCCGGAAGGCACTCCACCGAACCTCGCCTTGAGTGTGTTCGGCGCCACCAGCCTTACCGCATACTTCGGCCTTCTTGACATAGGAGAACCCGAGGCAGGCGACACCGTGCTCGTGTCAGGTGCAGCCGGAGCCACCGGCTCGGTAGTCGCACAAATCGCGAGACTGAAGGGTTGCCGCGTGATCGGCATTGCCGGCGGTGCAGAAAAGTGCGGGTGGCTTGAGAACACGTGCAGGCTGAATGCCGTCATTGACTACAAGCAAGAAAACATCCAACAACGTCTCGGCGAACTGTGCCCTGAAGGCGTTAATGTTTTTTTTGACAACGTCGGCGGCACTACCCTGGAAGCCGGTATCGAACACATGACAGATTTTGGGCGCATCGCATTGTGCGGTGCGATTTCCCAGTATAACGACGCGGAGCCTTCCCCGGGTCCGCGTAATTTGATGTATCTGGTCAGCCGGCGCATCCGTATGCAGGGCTTCATCATGCTCGACTATCTGGATCGTACTCAGGAAGCCATCGACGCCATTACGGGCTGGGTCATGGCGGGCGAACTCGCCTGGCGCGAGGATATACAGACCGGCTTCGATCATATTCCCACAACTCTACTGCGGCTATTCGATGGCACGAACAATGGCAAACAGTTGCTCAAGCTGGCCGACCCACAGTAGTTATCCACAGGCTGGCTTGTGGATAACTATGGGGACATTTCATAGGCCAGCAGGCTCGTTCAGCGCAGAGGGTGTCCGCCGGAATCCACGTGATTGCCGGCAACAGGTGCACTATATGCCTGAATTTCAATGTGTTACAGCGACATTACGAAACAGCTAGCCGCCGGCGGCAAAAAGTCGATATACCCACGCGGTGTTACCTGGGATTTGTGGATAGCGGTCGGCCCAAACTGCACTCAAAACTGCTTAAAACCCCTTAAATTAAGGGCCAAAACCCCTTAATCATTACCTTTAAAAGCCACCTCTGAGGTCTCTTATTCAGGATGTGAGAGCACCCAACACCGATGCGCCTTTCGTCCACGCTGAAAGTCAGGCGGCAGAGTTTCTCGCGTAATATCCTTGCAGGAATACATCTCTGACACGTCCGCATCCAATGCAAAACTGCGACGGTTATTCGAAAAATACAATTGCCCCCCTGGCCGTAACCTCGTCATACCAAGGCGTATCAATTCGCCATGATCACGCTGCACATCGAAGCTACCGGCCATCGATTTGGAGTTTGAGAAGGACGGCGGATCGAGAAGGATGATGTCAAACTGCCGTGACGAATCTGCCAACCAGGCTTGGCAATCAGCACGTACAACCTCATGGCTGTTTTGCTCCAGTTTGTTCAGGCTAAGATTTCGCCGCAACCAGTCGAGATAGGTATTGGAAAGATCGACACTGACGGTGCTGCGCGCCTGGCCCAACGCAGCGTGCACGGTCGCACTGCCGGTATAACAAAACAGGTTCAGGAAATCTTTTCCTGCCGCCTCCTGCGCAACAAGCAAACGCAAGGGGCGATGATCCAGGAACAACCCGGTATCAAGATAATCATGCAGGTTTACGAGCAAACTCGCCCGACCTTCACGAACCGTAATGAAATCACGACGGTTGTCTCGTTTGGTATACTGATCGGCACCACGTTGTCGACTGCGCTCTTTATAGACAATATTCGCGGCGTCCATGCCCAGCACTTCTGGCAACGCACTGCGTACATCCGCCAGACGTTGCCGAGCGAGCTCTCCCGAGACCGATGCGGGCGCTTTGTACTCTGCCACATGCGCATACGTACCGTAGATATCGACCGCGACAGCATATTCAGGAATATCGGCATCATACAGGCGGTAACACTCCACCTGCTCTCGCTTGAGCCAGGACGCCAAGCGTTTACGATTCTTTCGCACACGATTGGCAAACATTATCGCCCCGTCGGTGGGCACAACAATCTCAGAGTCTTTGCCCGTGATTTTTGTCGGTAAACGGATCTCATTATTGCTCAAATTGAACAGTAGCAACGTGGTTGGAATAGCGCCGTTAAACAGGGCGTAGCGTTTGTGGCTGCGCAGACCAGTAGCCTTGCCCAGTTCGAGATCAGAAGTAAAGACAGCCGCATGCCATCCGGCAAACTCCGTTATCATCGCTTGACCTAACTGCGAGTACAGTTCGCCAAGACGCTTCTTTTCTCCGATCCGCTCACCGTAAGGCGGGTTACACACCAGCAGTCCAACAGGCAAGGGGAGATGGCTCGGTTTGCGTAGCTTGGACACAGGCTTACAACTTACCCGGATAGTTTTTTCTAACCCCATAACGGCAATACAGGCCTGAGCTTGACGAATCACGGCCGGATCCCAGTCGTACCCACGTATTTCTGGCAGAGTAGCAGCCCTACCCCGCTCCGACCTTCCACGGGCATCGGTGAGTACTGCCTGCCATTGCAGACCGTTATGCAAAGTCAGGTGCTCGAAACCAAACTTGGGCCGATCAAGGCCAGGGGCGATATCAGCCGCCATCATGGCTCCTTCCAGCAAAAGAGTCCCCGCGCCACACATGGGATCGACCAAGGCTCCGCCCTGGGCGGCAATACCGGGCCAGTTTGCCCTTAACAGGATGGCGGCGGCGAGGTTTTCCTTGAGGGGAGCAGCACCTGCGCGCGCGCGATAACCCCTGCGGTGCAGACTGCCACCGGATACATCGATGGACACATGAGCGATGTTTCGCAGCAGTCGCACAGCCAGACGCACTTCCGGCTGGACGAGGTCCACGCTTGGGCGCTCCTGAGCGTCTGCGACAAACCAGTCAACAATAGCGTCCTTGGCCCGCTGCGCGCCAAAACGAGAGTGGCGAATACTGTCGTTTTGACCAGCGAAATCAATTGCAAAGCGCTTGTCTGCGCTGAATAGGCTGCCCCAGTCCAGCGCCCGCATACCTTGGTAAAAAAGGGCCTCATCGGCAGCATCCAACTCCGCTAGCGGCAGCAGTATACGATTGGCCAATCGCGACCAAAGGCAGGCGCGATACATAACAGCTTGTGGGCCACTGAAATACACCCCCGCCACCGTTTCGCGCGTAGTGCCGGCACCCAGGGTCTGTAACTCATGAACCAGCAGGGACTCCAGTCCTTTTGGGCAAGTGGCAAACCACACGTTTTTTTCGTCTTTCACATCCAACAATTAGATGCCCCCATATGGCTTCGGAAAATCTGCGCCTGGAATTTATTGAAAAGACCCGCAGGTCGGGTCAGTAATCGCTCAGGTCCGCGTCCTGCCGTCCTGCCCCTTGGTGGAAGTGGAACCCTTTTTCTTCGCTGCAGAAGAGCGGCGAGAGACTGTTTTAGTGCGCGAACGGGTTTTGCCTTTCTTTTTGGCAGGGGGCTTGTTCGCCGGTGTGGTTGTTGATTCTGCCGTTCGCTTTCTGCTTTTGGATTCCACACGATCAAGCGCCAGCAATGCTACCTGTTTCTCGCTATCCATTACCTCCAGCACCAGATTACTGGAGCTCTCCATGTAATGTATGTACCGATCGAACTCCTCGTCGCTCAATTCCCTGATGACATCATGCTGTCGCATCAGATTGACGAAACGACGTTCACGTTCATACTGCCGCGGCAGCGCCATGACGCCCCATTGCTCCAACGCTTTTTCCATAGCGGGGTTATACGTCCGCATGAACTTGACAAGAAATGGAATGGGATCGTGCCTTGCCAGTAGTGCCGCACTGCGCAACATCAATTCCAGCGGCATCATTGTTTCGCCGCGCTCTACATCTTCCAGTAAAGACCGATCGGAAAGGCCGAGGCTGTTTGCGAGATCCACGATCGACATACCGGCTGTCTCACGGGCATCCTGCAAAAAATGGCCTGCGTCAGCCATAGCCTCCAGGCGTTCAGGTTCGAACTTGCTGAGCAGCGTATTGCGCAACCATGTCTCACCAAACATCGCGGTCAGGGTCGCTGTATTTCGTGCGAAATCCACCGTGCCGCCGGCAATCTGTTCACTGACTTTTATCAGTGAGTCCAGCAACGTTTCCTTGTCGTTATTTTCTTCAGTCATGTTTGCAGGATAGCAGAGTTCAGGGGCTTGGCGTTAAGCCTGTCTCTAACGCAAATATCTGCTGCAATATATCTCGCCATTCGCCGTACTGGTTTTCCAGTGTTCCACTCAGTTTATAAACAGTGCCACTGATCTCCAGGCTGGTTGGCAAGACCTCGTTATTAAACCCCAGGGCCAGTTCATCAAGATCCTGAGCATGAATCCTCGACAAGCGATAGGTGTTGTAGGTTTGTTCAAGAGCGGCGAAAGAGCCCGGTCGAGCACGACTCTTTCGACCGAGCACCCTGTCCTCAAAGTCACCAACAAACACCGCTTGTTCCGCACTGTACTCACGCCAGAGAAGATAGGCCGGCGCAATCGCATCGCTGAGATTGACGTATTGCTCATCCACGGTATCAATAAACCGGTACTCCTGCTCTCGCAAGCGAATAATTCGTTCAAGCATGGGGTCGCCGCGTGCGGGCAGTCTCTGCAGCATATACTCGCCGGATTCGCCTACCACAAGATAGTCGCCAAATACCTCTGGAGCCAGTGCCGCGGCATAGCGTAAAAGCGCGATCTCGCGGATGGTCGAGGTACGAGCCGCGCCGAGACGCTCTCTGACCTGCTGTAAATCTGCGGCAATGTTCTCATAGACCTGAAGAAAGGGATCACTTTGCGGCGATCCGGTATAGTCAGCCGGTGTTGCTAAACCCTCATAAACGGCATCCAGCCACAGCACTCCTGCGGCGTCCTGAGCGCGAATCTGCAAGCTCAATTGCTGACCGTCAGAATGCAGGATTTCGCCTGTCACCAATAACTCCGGGGAGTCCATCAATTCAGGCAGAACACGGACGGCCCCCCAGCCCGCCTGCTGCATCAGCACATCGCGCAGAACGACTGGCATGTATTTCGCTTCAGATTTTCGAATTTCAGGAAAAATACCCAGTCTGCTGCGGGCAGCTTTGTCAGCGGGAATTCCGGGGTCAAACACCAACAGGCCCACATCCAGGAAAGCTCCCTGCGACTCCTGCGCATCAGCGCTCAGCGGGCCCATGAGCAGACACAGAATGAGGAAACCGTAAAATGTGCGCGCTAGCGAGGGCCAGTAGTGCACACTCTTCCCCTCGTTAACGTCATTTCACAACGAAAGTCCCTTTCACCCGGCAAGAAACGGTTGTAAACGCGATTAATGGTAAAGGGCATGGACACTTGATCCGTTCTCACGGTGGTCGTCAATTGTAATCGCGCTCTTGAAGCCCCTGTCGTCATCACATGCTGAATAGAAAGTCCACCGGGCAACTGTAGCCGAAACACCAGCTGGTGATCCCTCCAGCCACACAGTTCACTGCCGAAAGGGGTCTCGAGCTGACGCAGCGAGTCATCATAAAATTCGCAGGTGAGATCGGAATCCTCTTCCCGCCTCACCCGGATAAAATCCTCGTCCTGATCTATCTCCAGCAATGCAGTGCGGGCAATCATATCCGTCAATCGCACGAGGCCCGATACAGACTCGCCATTGTTGTAGCCGTTTCCATTAATCACCAGACCACCCCCCGGCCCCTGCCCCGACTGCGACCGGCGCTCCGCTTGTTGACGCAGTTCTCTTACCAACACATTGACGCGTTCCTGGGTATTATCGCTCTGGCCATAATCGAGCTCCCAGTGGCCACTGAAGTCGGCTGCGCTGTCGCTTCTCGCCTGCAGCCCCGTCTGTTGTCGGGGTGCGTCACTACACGCCATCAAGCACGAAGACAGCAGCCACACAATGGGGAACAAAGGTCGCAGGTTATTCATCACGTCGCGAGTGTACCCCGCACGCTATTAGCGTGGCGACTAAATACATAAAACAGACCGCAGTAACCACGCGGAGGCAAACACCTAGTCCTAACGCTCCGAGCCTGCCGATTTCAGCTCGCTGATGATCTTGGCCCACATCGCGTCGGGCGCCGCGTAGGGTGAATATATCGCCAAACGGTCTGCATGCGGCCCGTATTTTTCGATGAGTTTACTGGCGATTTCATCAGGCTCACCTCGGGTAGTGAATGCGTCAAGGAAGCTATCATCTATGTGTGCACCGAGCTCATCCCAGCGACCTTCCTTGGACAGCCGGTTTAATTCGGGTTGTAAATCGCCACAACCAATCGCTTCCATCGGAGGGCGGTAAGCGGGGGTAGACGCGTAAAAACCCAACAGGCTCTTCACGCTCTGTGTGGCTGCCTCTCGCTCGGCTTCCGTTTCGCCAGTGATAACGATGGCGTTGATTTGGAGTATGAAATCGTCCCTGGAACGACCGGATTTATCAAGGCCTCGCTGCACGGCCGGCAGCGCATGGTCCTCCAGAAAAGGCATACTGTTGAAAGGGTGGACTATCAACCCGTCAGCCGCCTCCCCCGCAACTTCGGTCATACGCGGACCCAGGGCACCCAGCAGAACTGGCGGCGGAGAACAATCTAGTGGCCCCGGGTTGAACATGGGTGTCATCAGAGTATGACGGTAATAATCGCCGCGGAAATCGAGCTTCGTACCGTTTTGCCAGCAATCGAAGATAGCCTTGACCGCGCGTATGTACTCGCGCATGCGTGTCGCCGGCGGACTGAACTCTCGCCCAAACCTGTTTTCGATGTGGGCCTTCACCTGTGGACCAATGCCCAGCATGAACTTACCCTGGCTGAACTTTTGTAAGTCCCAGGCCTGATAAGCCAGATGCATCGGGTTCCGCGGAAACGCTACGGCGATCCCCGTGGCTATATCGAGTTGTGGAGCATGTTCTGACGCGATAACGAGTGGGTAGAAGGGGTCCCAGCTTCCCTCAAGCGTGTAAACGCCATCATAACCTATGGCGGCAAGGCGCCTGGCCTCCTGCGCCGCATCACCGAGTTGCGAATAAAATGGGCCATCTATTTTCATTGTGAAACTCTTCCCTTAGGTCAGCACCGGTTGCACAAGTTACACCACCTATTGCCAACGACCAAACGACGCGAGTATCCCGGAGCGGCTATCAGGCTGCAGTTCAGTATGCTGAACAACTGGGAGCGACTGATGGGATACACTAGCATCACGCCTTACTACTCTTTTCACCCCTTACGAGCTAAGCGCTATGAAGATCGGTATTTGCCTGCCCTACATGAAAGCTGGCCTGACCCGCGAAGACTACCTGGACTGGTTCCGGGCAATAGACAGTGGCCCCTTTCACGCCCTTTCCTGTGGCGAACGGATTCACGGGCCCACCTTCGACATGCGCGTGGTACTGTCAGCGGCAGCCGCAGCGACCAGTCGGGTAGAGATTACGCCGACTCTCTATGTGCTGCCGATGCACAGTGCAACCCGTGTGGCCAAGGAACTTGCAACCCTCGATATACTGTCTGGTGGGAGAGTCAGAAACGTCTCCGTGGGTTACGGCGGACGGGAAAAAGACTACGAGGCAGTGGGCGCGCAGTATAAGGGGCGTTACGGCAAAATGGACAGGCAGGTTGAGGAGATGCGCAAGGTGTGGCGCGGCGAGGAAATGATCCCCGGAGGCGGCTTTATCGGACCTACACCCAGTGACCCGTCCGGACCCCGCTTGCTAGCCGGCGCCATGGGACCAAAGAGTATTGCACGTTGTGCAGAATGGGCAGATGGGCTGTATGCGTGGTCTGGCAACGGCGAACAACACGAATTGGCGAATACTTTTCGCATGGCAGACGAGGCCTGGGAAAAAGCCGGGCGAGGCACTCCCTCTTATCGCATGGGCGGTTTCTGGTATACGCTTGCCGAGGATGGGCAACAAAAGCTCTATGACTACGTTTACGACTACCTCGCCATTGCCGGCCCCGAGATAGCAACAATGATGGCTGAATCCGTACATCGCAGCTCGGAAGACTCTATATTAGAAGGTCTGGACAACGCCGAGGCCGCGGGTTGTGAGGAATTATTCATGGTGCCGGCGACGGCTGACCTGTGCGAGGTAGACAAACTCTCTGAGATACTGGGCAAGCGCTAGTCGTCTACCACGCCACAGACCCGAAGCTGCGTAATACTGCGTGCTGCACACTCGTCAAAAGAAAAGGAATAATGCGAGCTATCCGTTGTTTCGGCGCTCTACCCGCTGACTGGCGGTCATGTGACAGCTTATACTCCTGTGTCAGTACAATAAATACGGCGGTATACAATGGCAAAGCGGGTTTATCTCTTCAGCGAAGGCACCAAGGACGACAGTGATCTGCTAGGGGGCAAGGGGGCCAATCTTTGCGAGATGACAGGCCTCGGTCTGCCGGTGCCCTTCGGCTTTGTCATTACGACCCGCACCTGCCGCGAATATTTCCAAGCAGGCAATAAACTACCCACATTGCTGGAACAGGAGTACCGGGTCGCGCTGGACCTGGTAGAAGGGAAAATGGGTGCCCGTTTCGGTGATCCGGAAAACCCGCTGTTGTTCTCCGTGCGCTCCGGTGCGCCGGTTTCAATGCCCGGGATGATGAATACCATTTTAAATCTTGGCCTTAATGACGAGATAACCGAAGGACTGGCGCAAAAAACCGGTAACCCGCGTTTCGCTTGGGACTCCTACCGGCGGTTTATCCAAATGTTCGCCAACGTGGTACTGGACGTCGAGGTCGGCCTGTTCGAAACGGAACTGGAACGATTCAAAAAAGCACACGGCAAAGTTCATGATATCGACATGCAGGCGGATGACTGGCGCGAACTTGTGCAGCGTTACAAACGCCTTGTGGATCTGCCAGAAGATCCTTTCCTCCAGCTGAAACTTGCGGTGGAGGCTGTGTTCCGCTCTTGGCATACCCCCCGAGCTATTGTTTATCGAGAGATGAACAATATCGACGAGAGCCTCGGTACAGCCGTCAATGTGCAGGCGATGGTTTTTGGCAACTTTGGTGATTCGTCGGGCTCGGGAGTTGCCTTTACACGCAACCCCGCCACAGGTGATCGGCAGTTTTTTGGCGAGTACCTGCCAAATGCTGCAGGTGAAGACGTTGTCGCAGGCATCCGCACGCCATTGCCTCTATCTGCGTTAGAGCAGCAACAACCTGCAGTGTATCAGCAGCTTTTCGACACTCAGGCACTGCTGGAAACACACTACCGCGATATGCAGGATATCGAATTCACCGTGCAGGACGGTGTGTTCTATATGCTACAAACCCGCAGCGGTAAACGCACCGGCCGAGCGTCTATCAAGATTGCGGTGGACATGGTGCGCGAAGGCATGATTACCGAACCGGAGGCACTCATGCGTGTATCGCCTGAACACGTCGAAGCGTTTCTACATCCGATGATAGACCCAAGCGCCAAGCGCGATATCATCGCGAGCGGTCTTCCCGCGAGCCCGGGGGGCGCGACTGGGCAAATCGTATTTTCAGCGGAAGAAGCTGAGCAGGAGCACACCGCCGGCCATCCCGTAATCCTTGTACGGCGCGAAACAACACCGGAAGATATTCACGGTATGAAAGTCGCCGCCGGCGTGCTGACGGAGTTGGGCGGGATGACGTCTCACGCGGCAGTGGTTGCACGCGGCATGGGAGTCTGCGCGATTACCGGCTGCGGCGCACTCACTATCGACGGTGACGCCGGCAAGGTTACCACCGATGACGGAGTCGTCTTAAAGCGGGGCGATACTATTACGCTCGACGGCACCTCAGGCGAGGTAATGCTTGGCGACATCGCCAAGATTGAGGCCAGCTCAAGTGACGATTTCCAAATATTGCTGGGCTGGGCGGATAAGCACCGACGCCTCCGGGTGAGAGCAAATGCCGAAACACCTGAAGACGCGGCCAAGGCTCGAGAGCTTGGCGCTGAAGGTATTGGCCTGTGCCGCACGGAGCACATGTTTTTCGACGCGGAACGAATTGTCACCATGCGAGCCATGATTCTTGCCGAAAATGACGAAGAACGTGGCACCTACCTGTCACAATTACAGCAATTCCAACACGACGACATGCTGGAACTGTTTAAAATCATGGACGGTCTGCCCGTTACGATTCGCCTGCTGGACCCGCCATTGCATGAATTTCTACCCCAGGGCAGCGATGATATCAATGCGCTGTCCGAGCGCATTGGCAAACCTGCCCAACAAATACATGAGATTGTCGAAAACCTCTCGGAAATTAATCCGATGCTGGGCTTTCGCGGCTGCCGTCTCGCGGTGGTATTCCCGGAAATCAACGAGATGCAGGTCAAGGCTATTATCAGTGCGGCATCTGATGCAATAGCGCAGGGATACCGACCACTGCCGGAGATTATGATTCCGCTGGTTGTCAATGTGCGGGAAATTCGCCTGATCACGCGAATTATTGATAAATGTATTCACGAGACTGCCCGTGCGAGGGCCTTATCTATTCCCTACAAGATCGGCACCATGATGGAAACACCGCGAGCAACGCTAGGCGCCGACAGACTTGCACCGGAAGTCGAATTCATGAGCTTTGGCACCAATGACCTTACGCAGATGACGTACGGCTTTTCACGGGACGACGCGGGTAAATTTATCCCCAAGTATCTGAAAGAAAAGTTAATCGACCTCGATCCGTTTGTCTCTCTAGACCAACGCGCCGTGGGAAGGCTGATGAAAATAGCCATCAACGAAAGCAAGAGTAAAAAACAGGGCATAAAGTACGGAATATGTGGCGAGCACGGAGGAGACCCTCGCTCAATCCAGTTCTGTCATGACATCGGCCTTGACTACGTTTCCTGCAGCCCCTTTCGTATTCCCATCGCACGGATCGCCGCCGCGCAAGCCAATGTCGACGGCAAGCAGGCTTATTGAATCAAGCCGGTGCGGCCAGAGACGCCCTGGTTAGCATTCAAATGCATCTTGGGTGCGTTATCGGTGAGGTCCATGAGGCTGCCGGCTTCGATAGCTTTCGCACTCCTGACCTGAACCCACGACTGACACGCCGTATTTTCTAAAGATTTGCGTCGAGATGACCTTCCTGTGGAGGCGGGGCTGGCCAGAGGCACCATGAGGGATGCACCAAAGACAGCCGCGCGTGCGCATGCGCTGAGGCTAGACGCGAATAAAACGCTGCTGAACAATCTGCAGGGCGTTGGAAAGCGTCCAATACAGCACCATTGCGGCGGGAAACGGATAAAAAACCAAAAAGAACGCCAGCGCGATCAAGTAAAGATTGCGTTTTTGCTTTTTGAGCTCATCTGCCGGCGCGAGTCTATCCTGAAACAACCGAGCCGAGAGCAAGGTTACCCCGCTCATTAACCACGGCAAGAGACTGACACTGTCGCCCAACAGCGGGATCACGAAGGGTAGTCGCGCGATTGCATCCGGGTAAGCGAGGCTTTCGATCCAGAGAAAGGCTGAATTTTGCAGTTGCGGCATCTCACCAAGTGCATTAAACACGGCAATCCAGATCGGTATCTGCAGCAGCATGCCCAGCATGGGCTTCAACACGAAAAACGGACTCACACCCAGTGATTTATGCGCCGCCATAATGCGGTTGTGCGCTTCTTCACCGTCATATTTCGCCTTAATACTCGCCAACTGCGGAGCCAGCTCCAGTTGCACCAGACTTACCTTGCGCTGCATCCGCACCGTGACCACTCCCAGCGGCACCAGCAGCACTTTCAAAGCGACGGTGAAACAAATAATCGTCAGACCCCAGCTCATGCTCCCGGCCTGTTGCAAGGCCACCAGTGAAGATTCCACCACCCCTGCCAGCCAGCCGATAGGACGCCATAAGTGGGCATAACGCAACTGCGCCAATGGCAGGCCGTACTGTTTGCTCAGCCGATCATTGCGAACCAGCTCTGCCTGCACACCATCACTGGGAACGGACGTAGTGATAAATGAATTCTCACTCACCGTAAGCGCAAGGCCGGGACCGCTCACCAAAAGTGTTTCGAAACGGCCCATAGCGGCCAACCACTGTCCTTGAGCCAGTTGTACGTCATCACCGGCGTCTAGAGATACCACGCCTTCAGCATCCACGAGATAAAAGGCAATGCTGTTGTAGTAGCTGGCCATGCCATAAAAAGGCCGAGACTCCTGCACCTGCGTTCTGACCCGATCAAATTCACCCGTTTTGTTAAACTCAGAAAGTTCGGCCTGCGGCGCGGTCATTGCCAACGCGTGGCCGGGCATCAGCGCAGTGCACACCAGGATAAGCAGGCGCATTAAAGTCAACGCGTTTACCATTATGTCTCCGGGACACAGTGTGCCCTTGATTATCGATGCCGGGGCGGTGATGTTATCAATTCTTCGCCCCTGTTCTCTACAAGGAGAGGCTCAATTCGCGGGAAATCACTCTGGCTGTTCAATAGCGTCTTAAGGTCAGCGTAAAAATCTGCTACCGTTGCGCCTCGTTTTGTAAAGCAGCGGAGCCTGATCTGCCATGACTTCCAGTTTTTATCCTCCACTACGCACCTTGATGGGGCCGGGACCGTCAGATGTGTCACCCAGGGTGTTAGGCGCCCTCTCACGCCCAACCATTGGACACCTCGACCCTCTCTTTCTTCAATTGATGGATGAAATCAAGGTTCTTTTGCAGTACGCCTTTCAGACAAAAAACCCGTTGACCCTGCCCATCTCTGCGCCGGGATCTGCTGGCATGGAAGCCTGTTTTGCCAACCTTGTCTCCCCTGGAGACACTGTCATCGTGTGCCAAAACGGCGTTTTTGGCGGACGTATGAAAGAAAATGTTGAGCGCTGTGGCGGGACCGCTGTCATGGTTCAGGATGACTGGGGAAAACCTGTCGATCCAACCAAGGTCGAGTCGGCCTTTAACGAGCATCCCGAGGCCTCTATTTTATCGTTTGTGCACGCCGAAACTTCGACGGGCGCCAGTAGCGATGCCGCCGCGTTATGTGAGCTCGCCACACGTCATGGAGCGCTGTCGATTGTCGACACGGTCACTTCGCTGGCCGGTATCGAGGTTGCCGTAGATCGCTGGCAGGCCGATGCGGTCTATTCCGGCACACAAAAATGCCTCTCCTGTGTTCCCGGCATCTCCCCCGTCACATTCAGTGAACGGGCCGTCACGCGGATTAACCAACGCACACATAAGGTGCAAAGCTGGTTCCTCGATATGCAGCTTGTCATGGAGTACTGGGGCGGCGATGGTAAAAGGGCTTACCACCATACCGCGCCGGTCAACGACTTGTACGCGCTGCATGAGGCGCTTCTCATCCTGCAGGAAGAAGGCTTGGAGGCCTCACACGCTCGACATCTGCACAACCACCAGGCACTGGTAGCCGGCCTGGAGGCCATGGGTCTTGCTATGGCAGTAGACGCGGCGCATCGGCTACCACAGCTAAATTCAGTCACCATTCCACAGGGAGTGGATGATGCTGCACTGCGCAGCGCGTTGCTCAACGAATTCGACCTGGAGATCGGCGCAGGATTGGGCGCGCTGGCGGGCAAGACGTGGCGTATCGGCCTCATGGGCTTTGCCAGCAACGAGCGCAATGTCCTGTTTTGCCTGCAGGCGCTGGAAGCGGCGCTGCAGAGCCAGGGGGCTTCTATCAGGACAGGCCAGGCACTGCCCGCAGCCAGAGCAGCGCTGGACCAGTAATTACAGGCACGTTCCTCTAATCACCTGTCAGCATGTTCCACAGGCGCTCGACGTGCGCGCCCTCCGACTCCCTGTGCACCAGGTAATTAGCGTGTGTTCCCTCCGGAACGTCGCGCCGCAATTCGATACTCCACAGAGGTGCCACTTCGTTGGGGATCATCGAGTAGCGCACGTCGATAACGCGATTGGGATAGACCGGATCCCTCGCGATGTACCCGTTGCTGAACCAACGAAACCGCTCGATATCCTGCGCCTGCTGAGAGTCTCGCCCCAACCAGGGCAAATCTCGATCTATATCCAGTTTTTCTACTGATTCGCCGGGGAATACGCGCGGAGACAGACTCGCGCGCACCGCATCTACATAAAAACGGTCATCTGTTTCGTACACAACTTTCCACACCAACACATTTCCGAAACTCGGCTTGGCTTCCAGACGCAGAGGCTCATGCCCGCGAGCGGCCGCCAGTGTGCGCCCCATGTCCACCGCCTCGTTGCGCTGCCACAGGCCCAGCGCCATGTATGACAACGCCCAACAAAGCGCAATACGGGTGTAAATGGGCCGGCTGCGTCTGGCGGCAAGGATCACGGCGGCGAGCAGTGGCAAAGTAAACAGCGGGTCAATGATTGAGACGGTATTCCACGCTACGCGCCTGTCACTGAATGGCCAAAACAGCATTGTGCCGTAAGTCGTGCAGGCGTCCAGAAGCGCGTGTGTGGCGTAGCCCAGGGTGCAAAACAAAAGGGTTTGCGAAAAAGCCAAGCCGCGCCGACGACCGATCAGGGCATGCAGTAGCAACGCACACAACAAGCCACCTACAGGGATGAAGATCAGCGAATGGGTGAACTGACGATGGTATTCTAGAAACAGCATGGGATCGCTGCTGGACCGGATAAGTACATCCAGGTCGGGAGCCATACCCGCGAGAAAACCTAAAAGAGCAGCGCTGCCGGCGTAGCGCCTATTGCTTAACGCCTGCGGAAATGCAGCCCCGAGCGCCCCCTGCGACAGAGGATCCATCAAACAATACTCTGCAGTGCATTGGGACCGCCATACCGATATGGACGTTGACCATCAAAAGGAGCCGTATGCCCATGGCGCATTTTATCAACACTTGTGCTCACCGTATGGGTGACTTCTACACCCCTCGATCTTGCCATCTTAACTACCCTCTAAGCCGCCACAATATCGGCGCGGCCGAACAACCCGCCTGCCCGAGCAACCTCCTTTTCGCCCTGGCACTGTGACTATTCAGTGACCGCACCTGTCTTTCCATACTCACAAAAAAAGGGAGACAAGCTCCCTTTACGACTGATGCCCGGCCAGCAAAAGCCAGGCTGCGGCCGCACGCTATCAGGCCACCTCGTCCACACGCTCAACGATGGTGCCATTGGCGGTACCGCCGCCTTCGCAAATCGCCAAGAGACCATAGCGCTTCCCTGTACGATGCAACTCATGCACAAGCGTCGTCATGAGTTTTGCGCCGGTTCCACCCAAGGGGTGACCCAGAGCCTGCGCGCCTCCATTGACATTCAGCTTATCGATATCCGCACCCAATGCTTTCACCCAAGAGAGGGGGACCGAACCAAACGCCTCGTTCACCTCAAACAGATCGATATCAGCGAGCTTCATACCCGCCCGCTCAAGTACTTTTTTGGTAGCAGGGATCGGGCCTTCCAGCATAATAACCGGATCGGAACCGATAACACTCATCGCCACAATGCGGGCCATTGGCTTGAGGCCGAGACGTTTGCAAGTCGCGCCGTTAGCGATCATCACCGCCGAGGCACCATCGCAAATCTGGGACGCATTGGCTGCCGTGAGCACGCCACCCTCCTGCATCGGCTCGAGGCCAGCGATAGCGCCCAGAGTAGCATCCATACGAATGCCCTCATCTTGTGTGTGCTGCTCCAATGACCCATCTTCAAGCTCAACTTCTACCGCAACTATCTCTTTGTCGAAACGACCCTCTTCTACCGCCCGTTTTGCCTTGACATGAGAGTCCAGAGCAAACTCGTTCAGCTCATCGGAAGTCAATTCGTATTTCTTGGCTAACATCTCAGCGCCGGCAAACTGATTGAACTGCACACCAGGGTAGCGCTCGGAGATTTTTTTACCGTAAGGGAGACCATGTTCCATCTTGTAACCGTCGACAATATTGGCGCCAATCGGTACCTGACTCATACTTTCCACCCCTCCCGCGATCACCAGATCCTGTGTACCGGACAACACAGCCTGCGCGGCAAAATGCATTGCCTGCTGACCTGAACCACACTGACGATCAACGGTCGTACCCGGCACGCCCTCGCCGAGGACGGAAGAGATGCAGACGTTACGAGCGATATTGCTCGACTGGGCACCCACCTGAGACACACAACCGAAGATCACATCGTCGACTTCATCGACGGCGACACCTGTCCTCGCAACCAGGGCATCGACCACTTCAGCACCCAGGTCGATCGGGTGTACTTTCGACAAGCGGCCGTTCTTGCGACCACCTGCAGTGCGCACCGCACCCACAATATAAGCATCTAGCATCGTTTAACCTCCTCTTCGTATTGATATCAGATTCTGCTTCCCAGATAACAGGGACAGTACTTTTTTCAAACACCCAACCTCATCACTTCGCCGCCGAACATCACAAGGCCCATATTTGCGGTAAACTTTTAGGCACTGCCCTGCCGCGACTTGATTTCGTTCGCGTGGATAATCCCAAACAGAAAGACGTTCAGTAAATGCACGGGCAGAGAGCCCCCGGCCGACTGGCATAAACGGAAAAATACGACAACCTCAACCAGGTGCACCGCCGCCAGTATGTAGAGTATCCGGAAAGACCAGGCACCCATAGCGGTGTCTCCCTGCGTCAGCGCGAGAACGGCGAGCACGAGGTAGACCAGCAAACTTACTATCTTGATTGGCGACATACTTTACTCCTTTGAATCGTGGTTATAAGCACCTGGATCAAGTCGATGCATCTCCGACTCAATCCAGATTTCAACCTCTGCCATTAACTCAACCTGATCCCTACCTACAGATGACAGGGGCTGGCCAATGGACACATCGACAACGCCGGGAATGAAGGAAAAAGATCGGCGAGGCCAGCATCGCCCAGATGTTACAGCGATGGGTACGATATACGCTCCTGTGGCAACTGCCAAGCGCGAGGCGCCGGTTTTATAGCTGCCTTTTTCGCCCCGCTCACTCCGCGTGCCCTCGGGAAACATGATGACCCACTTACCCCTGTCCATAAGTTCCAAACCCTGTTCCGCCACCTTATTCCATGCGTTCGCGCGCGCGGCTCGATCGATATGGATCATTTTAAGGCGGCCCATGCACCAACCAAAAATTGGTATTCGCAGTAGCTCCTGCTTGAACACGTACGCAAGCGGGTGAGACGTATAGCTTGGAAAAAAGAACGTTTCCCAGGTGGACTGATGTTTGGGGCAAAGTATGACACGGCGATGGTCTTGCGCAGACGGCAGGTTTTCCGCGCCGTGCACTCTGTAGCGTACGCCACCGACTATACGCGCCACCTCGACCACTCCCTTGAGATACGGTACGGCAAACCACCACCAGAGTTTCTTATCATCGAGAAAAAGTGAGGACAACAAAAGTGCCGACCCGATCGGTATCACGGAAATGACCATCCAGATAAAAACTATGATTGATCTCAAGACGTTCATGTACGGGTTCCAACTGGCGTGGGGAGCATTAAACCAGATTACCAGCCTTGACGAAAACCCACTTTCCGATAATGCCGCTATTATGGCTATAATAGATTGCTCAAACACCCAATGGCTTGCAAGGATTGCGCGACTATGGCGTTTAGCCAAAAACCCGGCCTTCATCCCCTCGCCAACGGCGCTTATGCGTGGCTAGCCCCAGGAGGCGGCTGGGGATGGAGCAATGCCGGCCTGATCGTCGATGGCGAAGAGTCGATGCTTGTCGATACGCTTTTTGACCTGGCGCTGACCAGCGAAATGCTGCAAAAGATGCAAGACGCGGAACCCTCCGCAAAGTGCGTAGACACGCTGATCAATACGCACGCCAACGGGGATCATTGTCATGGCAATGCACTGGTAAGTGGCGCAGAAATCATTGCGTCCACCGCATCAGCTCTGGAAATGGCTGAGCTGACGCCAGAAACAATGGCCGAGCTGATGGCTCAGGCCGACGAATTTGGAGCTGTTGGAAAGTATTTTCAACACTGCTTCGGCGAATTTAATTTCGATGGTATTCCGTTTACACCCCCAACACGCACATTTGACGGCGAATTAGACCTGCGCGTGGGCGACAAGTCGGTACAACTCACTGAGGTAGGCCCAGCGCATACGCGGGGCGATGTGCTTGTGCACATTCCCGGGGATAGCGTAGTTTTTACCGGCGACATCCTGTTCATCGAAAGCACGCCTATCATCTGGCAAGGCCCCGTGAGCAATTGGATTAAAGCCTGTAAATTGATAGAGGACATGAATGCTGACCTGATCGTGCCTGGGCACGGGCCAATCACAGATAAACACGGCGTAGTAAAAGTACGACAGTATCTTCAGTTCGTTCATGATCAGGCCCGACTCCGCTACGACGAGGGGATGGGTGCCCAGGAAGCAGCCAAAGACATTGAGCTAAACGAGTATTCCGCCTGGTCAGATCCGGAACGAATAGCCGTTAATGTGGACAGCCTGTACCGAGAGTTTGCCGGGGAGGATATTCGCACCGACGTGCTGGACCTGATGGCACGAATGGCCGAACTGGCGGGCTTCGATGCACACTCCTGACCGGTTTGGGCGCGCCTGCAGGGGCGCTTGTCGCTGGTTGCTGTGCCTGTCCTTACTTTCGCAGTCCGCGGTCAGTTTGGGAGACGAGCCGACACGCAAATTGCTTGTACGGGATGGTCGTGTTTTAGACGTGATCATTGGGGTCGACTTCGACCCCAGCGAACATGAACGACTCATCGACTGGGTCACCTATATTTCCGAGGCGCTGGCCAATGTTTTGGGGCACTGGCCACGCAACCAATGGGAAATAGCGATCACCCCTGCTGCCGCGGCAGGAGACGACCCGATTCCCTGGGCGCAGATTCAGCGAAACACCGTGGATCGAGTCGATTTTTTCATTGCCCCCCGGGCAAGTCTGGAGCAACTTAAACAAGCGTGGACCGGCTACCATGAGCTCGCCCACCTACTAATCCCCTATAAAGGCTGGGGCGACAGTTGGTTCAGTGAAGGACTCGCCTCCTACTACCAGAATATCATGCAGGCTAGAAACGGCATGCTCAGCGAGGAGGAAGCCTGGCAGCGTATTTACGATGGCTTCTCGCGCGGACGCGCAGACACTGAATTTGACGGGCAAAGCCTCGAACAGGTGAGCAACACAATGCGTATTAACGGTGGATATATGCGGGTCTACTGGAGTGGTGCGTGGTACTTCCTCACTATCGATGTGTTGCTGCGACGCCAGTCAGAAAAATCGCTGTCCCTGGACACAGCGCTTCGACGACTGAATAGCTGCTGCGCTGACGAATCGTTGCCTGCTATTGAAATTGCGCGCAAGCTTGACGAGCTAAACGGCGTGGCACTGTTCGAAACTTTATTCAATCAGGCGCGCCAATCCACGCGGGTGCCGGAGTTCGAATCTATTTTTACCTACCTGGGTATCAATCTTATCGAGGGCGAGGTACAGCTTGACAAATCAGGGCCCGGCGCGGCGTTGCGGCAGCAGATTACGAACCTGCCGAGCCATGTTAAGTGACGCAATTTTTTGTGCCCGTTCAACAGTTTGCGCCGTGAAGAAAGAAGACGGCATGCTAGACTGGTGGGTTACTTAAATTTCAGTCGTCTTTCACTTTTCTCATACGGGGTTATACTCGGGGTTTTCGTGAAAATAGTTGTGCGAGCCAAACGGTCTTGAAGAAACCAGAATCCAAAGCTGACATCAGAGACAAACTGCGCGAGGAAACCGAGCGGTTTATCGCGAAGGGAGGCAATGTAGACGAGATTCCCTCAGGAGTGTCTGGCCAAGATCCGAAAGACTCATCAATATTTCTCAACCGTCGCCTATTTGTCGAGCCCAAGGCAACCCGTACGCTGGTTCCAGAGGTGGTCGCCGCGATTGAGGAAAGGCGCAAGCCGAGATACCGCCGTAACGCCGCTATCAAAGGTAAAACCAGGGGACCGCGGCGTAAGGTAATCTATGACGATTTCGGAGAGCCGCTGCGGCGTATCTGGTCAGACGACTAATTCCATATATGCCTTGGCAGACATGGCTTCACACTAATAGCAACGGAGTTAAATCGTGAACACTGATGTTACCCCCTTTGTGATAGACATACCCCAGGCTGAACTCGACGACCTGCGGCAGCGATTACAACAAACGCGCTGGCCCGACAAAGAAACCTGCACAGACTGGACACAGGGAATCCCGCTCGAATACACACGCGAACTGGCCAATTACTGGGCACATACCTATGATTGGCGGCGCTTTGAGAAAAAGCTCAATGCCTGGTCACAGTTCATGACCACAATCGATAGTATAGACATCCACTTTATTCACCAGCGCAGTCCCCATGAGGACGCCCTGCCCCTGATCATCACCCACGGATGGCCGGGGTCAATCGTTGAATTTCACAAAGTCATCGACGCGTTGACAGATCCTACGCAGCACGGCGGCAGCGCCGAGAACGCCTTTCACGTTGTAGCGCCCTGCCTGCCGGGCTATGGTTTTTCCGGCAAACCGACAGAAACAGGCATCAGCGTCGAGAAAATCGGACGGATGTGGGGGCAACTGATGAATCGACTGGGTTATCCCCGTTACGTAGCTCAGGGCGGCGACTGGGGCAGTATTATTACTCAAAGCATGGGCATCACCGAAACGGATCACTGCGCCGGCATTCATGTCAATATGCCCATAGTCGCACCGGACAATGACACGATGAGCAGCCTCACCGCCGCGGAACAAAAGGCGCTGGAAGATATGTCCGCCTATATAGAAACAGGCTCAGGCTATTCGAAACAGCAGTCTACCTACCCGCAAACGTTGGGCTACGGTCTGGCAGACTCGCCTGTGGGACAAATGGCGTGGGTGGTAGAAAAGTTTTACATGTGGACCGACTGTGAGGACGGTGGCACGCGACATCCGGAAAATATCCTGAGCCGGGACGAGTTGCTCGATAACGTAATGATGTACTGGTTAAACAATGCTGGCGCCAGTTCAGCTCGCCTGTACTGGGAAAGTTTTAATAACGCCAATATGGAGCCGATTCACATGCCCGTGGGCTGCTCTATTTTTCCGGGAGAAATTTTCCGTTGCAGCCGACGCTGGGCTGAAAAACGCTTTACCCAATTAATCCACTGGAATGAATTGGACAAGGGCGGCCACTTCGCAGCACTGGAGCAGCCAGACACTTTCGTAGCGGAAGTAAGGAACTGTTTTCAAACATTGCGCTAGGTAGGCTGTCTAGTCGAACTCGTCACTGGTCTTCAACCGATTATCAAAAGCAGGCGCGCCGGTCTTGCCCGGAGACGCCCCCTCAGAGACGTGCGCAGGCTCAGAGCGACGAGTGCTGGCGCTGCGCTGCTGCGCGGTATCGTCGTGCTCCGACACCTGCTCCGAAGACGCGCGCTTTGGCGCGAGCACTGGTGACGGTGCACTGTCGGAATCCACCATAGGGTGCGGCGCGAACGCCGGACGACTAGTGGGTGATGGCTCCCGATCTTCCACTGCCACCCCCGACTCCTCTGCAGGAGCCGCATCTGGCGGCAGAAACAAGGACGCCTCTGTCGCATCCTCCAGCAAGGCGTAATCGTCCACGCTCTGGTCTGCAGTAAGCGGGGATAAATGATCAAGACTGGGCGGCGGTATCTCCGCAGACTGTCGCTCGTCTGCGCGGCCCTTCTTTGGGAGGGGTGGCAGTGAATCGTGCAGCCCGCTATCAACAGCGGCGTCAGCCGGCGCTACCGGGTCAGCCCCGCGAGTGATCTCCGGTAACGTGCCGCCACGTCCAATAAATTCAAGATTTTCCAGCGCTGCGTCCGGCGGGGTCGGCGCCTGTTGTGGCGCCGGTTCAACGCGCTCCTGCTCCTCTGCCGGGGATTTCAGCGGAAATGCCGCAAGGTTGGGTGCACGTCCGGGGGCCATGCCCGGCTTGAAATGCTCTGGATCCAGCTGCCGCGCTTGTTCGACCAGCGTGTAGGCCGGCTGAACATCTCTCCCCATGGGGCCTGTGCTTGCTTTTGCCACGGGCGCTGCACCACTTTCAAAGGTTTGCTCCGCACCGGCGGCAACCTGCATGAGTTGCATCTCAAGCGCCTCGCTCTCGATACTGTCCTCCGCAGCCTCTTCCGGCAAGGAGTCATCCCGACCGGCACGCTGCCTCAGCACCTCGCTAGCGCATTCTGCCCAACGACCAAAATGGCATGACTCGGTGGGGTTGGGCATACGGTGTTTGCGGAACGCAGCCATTGCTGCCACAAATCGACTCGCTACTGCTCGGTAATAATGGATGTGATCCTCTGCCTGCAGGGAGAGTACATCGGCATTGTCCCGAATAATCAGCATCTGGGGAGGAAGCTGCCCCTGCATGAGGTGAAGTAGTTCAGCGAAAAATGCCAGACGGTAGGTCAGCCTCGACATCTCCCCAACGCGTGTTTCGCAGGGAATATAGAGAAAATCGCCCAGCTGGGAGTACCCGCTGGTTCGCATCAAAAGATCTACCCGGTCAGAAAAATTATCGGCAGACAATTGGCCGTCCACAATAAAATCAGCGCCTGCCTTCATCGCGGCGATGGTCGCAGTGCGGCGCTCTGTCTCGTCGGCATCACAATCAATTTCGATGACACGGCGCCCTTCCGCGCGCAGCGTTTCGGCTATATTGGCATGGGGTGACTGGGCCTGAGGCGGCCAGACCGCATCGCGATCGGGAAGAATGCCGTGATCGGGGTTTTCGAGGGTCAGACGCTCCATCCACGCCGCAAAGGGCGATTCCCTGAAAAGCGCCAAATCGTCTTGCGTATACGTTACGGCGTTATCGATTGTATAGCGATGCATAAAGTACGGTCTGCTTTCATGTCAGAAAACAACGTAAGTTTGAAAACACTTAGGCCGTTCGCGTAGTTATATCTGAATGGCCCCGCCGTGTCTATCTCAGCGCAGGCGCTTTACCCGATCAGGTCATGCGCACGGCATCAGCGCGAGGCACAGTGGTTGAAAAATGACCAGCTCACGTCGCCGATCTAACGGCGCTCATAAACTGTTGCCCCACCTATCACGGTCAGGTCGACCTGCAACTCGCGCATAGTAAAGGGGTCCCGCAGCAGATCGCCAGACAGCACCACCAGATCGGCCAGCTTACCGGGCTCCAGCGAGCCCCGGTTTTCATCCTGGAACACTTGCCACGCCGCATCGATAGTCACCGCTCTCAATGCATCCATTATGCCGATGCGCTGATCCGGGCCCAGCACATCACCGCCGACCGTCTGACGGTAAACCAGACTCCAGACCGCCTGCAGGGGTTGCATGGGGGTTACTGGCGTATCCAGGTGCGAGGAGAACCTCACCCCGTACTTTTGAGCCCAACGAGAGGGGCTGATGTTTTCTGCCCGCTGCGGCCCAATGAAAATATCCCTGTGCCGATCACCCCAGTACCAGGTATGGGCAGTAAAGAAACTCGGAGTAACCCCTAACGCGGCCATACGCGCTATCTGGTCCTCCCGCGCCATTTGTCCATGAATAAGAATCATGCGCGGGTCTTCACGCGGGTGCGATGCCTGGGCCGCCTCAAACGCATCAAGGATATCTTCGATAGACGCATCACCATTGCCGTGAATAGCCAACTGGTACCCCGCCTTGTGCAATGCCGCAACCTGTTCAAACAGTTCGTCCCGGTCGATAGAGGGATAACCGCGATAGTCCTTGTCACCGTGATACGGTTTAAAATACGGTTCACTCAGATAACCGGTGTATCCCTGTATGCTGCCGTCCGCTACAAGTTTTACCGGCCCCACATAAAACTTGTCGGTGGTATGCTGTGCGGGATCATAATCGCCATTCAACAGATCCTCCCCGTAATCGCGCTCCCAGGGGAACAGCACCAGTCGCTGCGGCACCACACCGAGCCGACTGAACCAGGAAAGGCCTGAGGCCAATTCAGGTGCCACCCCCCCTGATTGGGCAGTGGTAACGCCCATTCTGGCGTACTCGTCGGCAGCGGACTTGAACAGTCGGTAGGCATCCACAACACTTGCGCTCTGCACTTGATCCAGCATCGTGATACGGGCGTTTTCTTCCAGCAACCCATTCGGCTCCATCGTGCCACTGCGACGACCGATCACACCACCCTCCGGATCTGGCGTGCTCGCATCGATACCCACTATTTTTAAGGCCGCACTATTGGCTACCAGCATATGACCTGACACATGCAACACCGCGATAGGGTGCTCCGTAGATATTGCATCGAGTTCCGCGCGTGTCGGATGACGTTTTTCTGCCAGCAGGGTGTCATCGTAGCCAAACCCGGTTACCCAATCGCCGGGTTCGGTCTCTGCGGCTTGTGCGCTAATCGCGGCGAGAACGTCAGCCATTTCTTTTTTGTCACCAATGGGCGGGCTGTTGAGGTCCGCAGACAGAACGCGCAAACCAGACCCCGGAAAATGACCGTGAGCGTCAATAAACCCCGGCAGCAGCGTGCGTCCATGCAGATCCACAACCTCAGTATCATCTGTGACAAGCGCCATGATTTGCTCGGTACTGCCCACCTCGTCGATGCGCTCACCTCGCGTAGACAGAGCCTGCGCCACTGTATTTGCCTCGTCCATCACCAGTACGCTGCCGTTCACGTACACTCGATGCGCCGGGGGCGCGGGGCCGCGCAAAGTCAGGGCGACTAACACTGCCACCCCTGCCAGTAGAAAAAGCACTGTGAAGAAAAGAGATTTCCAGTTCATCGCAAGATCGCCTGTTTCAACCCATCGTCAATTCAGTGCAGGGACCAGCGCCCTGACTCGCGTTACGTGGATGTCCGGCTCATGCCACTTCACCGAGCACTATGTCCGCAATTCTTGCCCGATGCCAGGGGCCATCGCCCCATAGCATCTGACTGTGTGTCTGGCGCTTGAAATAGAGGTGCAAAAAGCACTCCCAGGTAAAGCCAATACCCCCGTGGAACTGCACCGCACGTCCAGACGCAAAAGCCGCGAGATCACTCGCCGATGCTTTCGCCATGTGCGCAAAGCGCGGGGCTTCATCCGGCTCAGAATCAAAGGCACAGGCGGCGTTATAAACCAGCGACTTTGACTGATCAATATGTATCATCACGTCGACCAACGGGTGCTTAACGGCCTGAAAAAAGCCGAGGGAGTGCTCGAACTGTTGCCGCGCGTTGGCGTAATCCACCGTGGTCTGCAACTGCCATTCGGCAGCCCCGGTAATGTCTGCCGCCAATAATGTCCACACCGCCGGCATAGCCTGTTGCAGTGCCGTCAGACCGTCCGAACAGACAGGTTCTGCTGTTACGTTGTCAAAAACAATATGAGCCTGATCACGAGTCAAATCTACGATAGCGTCAGGTTGAACGGTAACGCCGGGCGCATCAATCGGCACCCAGTACAGCGCGACCTGCGTTCCGTCCCGCGCTGCAACCAGCAGGCGATCAACCTTGCGGGCATCCTGTACAACCCACGCCGTGCCGCCCAGCGCCCCCGCGTT
>JAAENL010000152.1 GCA_024224435.1 Halieaceae bacterium | reverse complement strand
TACAGACAAAAGGACAAAAGGGAGCCTACGTTCGAGTAGGCTAGCGACGAACTGCGTTCGGGCTGAGTTGGGCATTCAGGCACTCAATCAATCGGGTTCTCGGGAACAGCGGCCGTGCAAAGTTTTATTGTTTGCCGAGGCGCTGTTTTCGTTTTCCTTGCCGCAGGTTCCAACGAAACCGTACTCATTATATCCCGCACAGATCATGCCGAATACCGTGCTGAGTACCCGGTCAATATTCACTTACAAAGCGACGGTGACGCGGCTTAGCGTTTGGCAAGGTTGCACAGCTGCTCCCACACGGTGGTCAATAATCGTTGACCAACCTGCTCGCATTCCAGGTGTATATCCGAGGACAGTAATTGCCTCATGGAGGTGACCTCAAGGCCCTTGAAGCCACAGGGGTTAATGCGCTCAAAAGGCTCAAGGTCCATGTCTACATTCAGAGCGAGACCATGGTAAGAACAACCACGACGCACGCGCAAACCGAGGGATGCGATCTTCCGCTCGCCTACGTAGACGCCAGGCGCGCCCTGTCGGGTAACCGCCTCTATATTATACGCTGCCAACACTGCGACAAGGCTCTGCTCAATCAAACTCACAAGGTCCCTGACGCCTATGTTGCGACGGCGCAGGTTCACCATGAGGTAAAGCACCCATTGCCCGGGGCCGTGATATGTGACTTGCCCACCCCGGTCCACTTGAACAACGGGAATGTCGCCCGGCGCGAGCACATGTTCCGCTTTACCCGCCTGCCCCTGTGTAAAAACGGGGGGATGCTGCAACAGCCACAGTTCATCCGGCGTATTCTCATCCCGGGAATCTGTAAATGCACGCATGGCTTCAAGTGTCGGCTGATACTCGACAAGCCCAAGCTCACGCATCAGTAATGTTGAATCCGTCACTGACTACATCACCATTTTGACATGCTCGATATCCATGAGATCTGCATGCAGGGCTTCCAGCTGCTCTTTACCCGTCGCAGTGATAAATACCGTGAGGGAAGTAAACGTGCCGTTGCGACTGGGTCTCACTTCTGTACTCGCATCGTTGTAACCTGGCGCGTGACGCCCAAAAACGTCCATCACCATCGGCCTGAAGTCCTCATGGCTGCGCCCAAGGACCTTGACCGGGTATTCACACGGAAACTCGATTTTTGGCGCGTCGGTTTCACTCATACGGCAATATTACGCCTCCGGGATGACTAGACCGCACTAAACAGTTCGGCAATGAACATCAACACCCTGTCCCACAGGCGCGCGAAAAAGCCCGCTTGTTCTACAGGCGACAGCACAACGACAGGCACTTCTTTTAGGGTTTCCCCATCAAGCTTCAGATGAGCGGTACCTACCCGATCACCCAAAGCCAACGGCGCCATCAACTCAGGTATCAGCTCAAGATCGGTCTCCAGCTTCTCGTGGCTGCCTCGGGGAAGGGTGAGAACCACCTTTTCCGGGACGCCGACAGGGACGTGCTCTTGCAAACCCATCCACACGCGGGGCGCACCGAGCTCTGCCCCGGCGCCGTAAGCCGTGCGGGTCTGGTAAAAATGAAAACCGTAGTTGAATAACGCAGCAGTCTCTTTTTTACGTGTTTTTGTGCTCGCAGAACCCAGCACGACAGATATCAGACGCATATCACTCCGCTGCGCCGAGGCCACCAGGCAAAATCCGGCCTCCTCGGTATGACCCGTCTTGATACCGTCCACCGAAGAATCCGACAGCATCAGCGTATTACGGTTGTACTGCCGGATGTTGTTGTAGGTGAATTCCCGCTCCTTGTATATTTTGTATTGCTCCGGATGGTCGTTAATCATCGCCTTCGCCAACTTTGCAAGGTCACGGGCAGTGGTCTTGTGCGCCGGGTCGGGTAGCCCGTGGGAATTTACATAGTGACTGTCATTCATTCCCAGCTTCTTGGCGCTGTTATTCATCATCTCGGCGAACACAGCTTCGGTTCCTGCGATATGCTCCGCCACCGCCAGCGTCGCGTCGTTTCCCGATGAAATAACGATACCCCTCTGCAGGTCGGCAATGGACACATCTTTGCCCGGCTCAATCCACATCAGGGAGGAGCCCCGGAAGATTGGGTTCTGCGACCATGCGTTCTCACTAATCCTGACCATGTCCACCTCGCTGACCCTCCCCGCATTGATTTCCTCCGCCAACACGTAGGCGGTCATCATCTTGGTCAGGCTGGCGGGCGGTAGTTGCTGGTCGGCATTGTGCTCAACAATC
>JAAENL010000151.1 GCA_024224435.1 Halieaceae bacterium | reverse complement strand
GCGTCAGGACAATGGCCCGATGGTCCGGATGCTCGGCAATGATTCTATTGGCCCAATCCAGAACTTCGTCGCGGGGGTGGTACTCGAGAGCGACGATAAGAAACTTCATCCCGGCGGCCTCGAAGTGGTACCAGGAGTTGTCATGGCGATCCGGGTCGAAGGTGCCGCCAAACTCGGGCCGCTCAGCAAAATTTTCGCGAGGAAAGTATGTGTTGAAATGCGTGGTCCGGTTGACGCCGATATTGCCGCCATACTTATTGTCTGCCTTCTCAAAACCCATGTCATGGTTTCCCAGGCACATGCAATAGGGCACTTTCCCGTCCAATACAGACATTGCTTTCCTTGCGATGGCCCATTCCTCGGGGGCGTCGGTCTGCACGATATCTCCTTCGTGGACGAGAAACGCGATGTTGAGTCGCTCCTGATTGTCGCGCACCCATGCCGTTTGCGCAAAGAAGTAACGCCGTAAGTCGCCATTGCCCCACTTGGCCGATAGCTTTAGTCGGCAATCGCAGTAATACTGGGTATCAGGCAAAACCGCGATGGTGAAAGGTTCCGGTGTTCGGGCTGCATGCTCCGCCCCCTTCTGCTCCTGCAGCGGCGCAGCAGGCTCATCGTCCGCCACCGAGAGTGGTGCTGCGCAGCATAGTAAGAGTGCAATCAGAAGTGGTTGGATCCAGCGTTGATGAT
>JAAENL010000150.1 GCA_024224435.1 Halieaceae bacterium | reverse complement strand
GTACGGTACAAGCGCAGACGAATGTAGTCGGCACCACCGGCACTTTCACGCTGACAGGATTAGCGGGTGCTGTACAGGCTAATGTTGACGTAAACGTAACAGGTACTACACCTAATCTAACCCTGTCAGGATTAGCGGGTGCTGTACAGGCGCAGACGAATGTAGTCGGCAGCGTAGCTGAGATGGTGCTGGTGGCGCATCAGGGCATAGCCCACGCGCACCCGCCCCCCGAGACGGTTGAGTTTACTGTTAATGTGGACCGTTTTTGTGATATATTTGGTACAATTGTCCGGGTGAATGAGACTACGCACGGGGTAGCTAGAGTGAATGAGACTACGCACGGGGTAGCTAGAGTGAAGGAGACCACACATGGTCTGGTTATACTAAAGAACATAGATACGGAGTTATAATGACTTGCACAGTTGAAGAAATCCATGAGGGCGATATCGGAACGGTATTCAGAGTCACTGTTGAAGAGTGTTTGAATGGCGTATCGACCATACTCGATGTCTCGGGTGCTACTACCCAAGAGATCAGAATGAAACCCCCCACTGGGGATGCGAAGACCATGACATCGGGTTTTACTACTGATGGTACTGATGGTCTCGTTGAATACGCCACAATTGCTGATGATCTGGATGAGGTAGGAAGCTGGAAACTCCAGTTTCACGTAGTCCTACCAACAGGCGAGTGGCGATCAGATATCCAGAAGTTTAAAGTTTACAGTAACCTCTAAAATATAAGGAGAGCAACCATGGCCGACGCCGCAGAGAATTTTGACGATATGACAGAAGAACAGCTTGCTGAAGAGCGAGGTGACAACTACAACCCGGAAGCCGAGGACGCGCAACCTGAAGCCGAAGCTCCCGAAGCTGAGACGGAGGACAACGCCCCTGCAGCTGAAGGCGATGCCGCCGAGGGCGAGCAGGAAGCAGAAGCAGAAGCAGACCCCGCGCCTCAACGCCCAATGATGCTGCCTAAATCCCGGTACGATTCGATGAAAGGGCGCATGGACCGGGAGAACGAGCGGCTTCGTGAGGAGCTAGAGCAGATGCGCCAAGGCGCGCAGCAACAGACCGAGCAGCAGCAGGCCGAGCGCCCCACGCTTGACTCACAGCTTGCTGAGATGGACGCCGGGATCGCAAAAGCCATGGCTGATGGTGACCACGAGCAAGCAGCGCAGCTAATGAACAGCGCGAGGCGCATGGAACGGCAGGCTTTTCAAGAGGCGCTACAGCACACTAGCCAGAACACCAGCACTCAGGCCCAACAGTCTATGGAATACGACATGTTCATTGACCAGTTGGAGGCTTCGCGCCCAGAACTCAACGCCGAGAGTGAGCAGTTCGATGAAGCGCTGAGCAACGAGGTGGTAGATCTGATGCAGGCTTTCGCGGCTCGTGGAGACGCCACACCTAAACAGGCGCTGGAAAGAGCGCTGGCTTATACCTACCCGGAAGGGTGGCGCGAGCAGCCAGCACCGGCCGCAGCGGCGGCGCGCAGCACGGACGTCGGTAAGAACATCGAGACCGCGCAGAGTCAACCTCCGCGCATGGACGCTGGAGTTACTTCCGATAAAGCAGGCATGGGCGAGGAGATAGATATCATGGCCCTGTCAGACGAAGAGTTCGACAAGTTGACTGACGAACAGCTTGCTCGGATGCGGGGAGACGACGGCTAGAGCAGTCGAACCCGGGGAGAACTAGTGTTCTCTCTGGGTTCTATGTTATAATCAGCGACACAATCGCTCGTCGGTGACGATAACCGGCAACGCAACACCCGCTTACTGGAGTCGATAACCCAGTCCCTCCCACTCAGGGCAGAGAGTGCGATGCGGCGGCTGCTCCGATATGCAGAAGACAGTAATTTTGTTTTTTAACCGCGTGTATTCAAGGAGGGCCTAACATTGAGCCTCACAAATTTTGCCGCGCTCACTGACAACGAGTTACTTACTTGGGGTCGGGATTTCTGGCGTGAAGTCAGAGAGCACAGTTTCATAAACCAACTGGCAGGTGACACCGCCAGTTCCGTAATTCACCGCTGTAAAGAACTCAAAAAGACTTCTAAAGGCAACCGAGCACTGATTACCCTAGTCCACGAGACTGAGGGCGACGGCGTTGTAGGTGACCGCACCCTGAAGGGTAATGAAGCTCCGATGAGTTCCGCTGAGCAGATGATCCGCTTCGACCAGATGCGTAACGCGCATGCTCACGAAGGGCGGATGGCTGAGCAGAAATCAGTAATCACCTTCAGGAAGGAAGCCAAGAGCAATCTGGCTTACTGGATGTCCGACCGCCTCGACCAGCTGGGTATGCTGACTCTTGCCGGTGTTGACTATTCCATGAACACCAACGGCTCCGTTCGTGTTGGTTCTGAGTTCCCACTGCTTGAGTTCGCTGGCGACGTCAGCGCACCAACTTCTAACCGCCACATCCGTTGGACTGATGCTACCGGTATCGAAGCGGGTGACACCTCCGCAGTGCTTGCTGCAGACACCCTGAGTTGGGCTGCTCTGATCCAGGCGAAGGCCTTGGCTAAAGAGCGTTATCTCAAACCCGCCCGTACCAAGGACGGCGTTGAGATGTATCACGTGTTCGTGACCCCAACCACCATGGCTCACCTGAAACAGGACTCTGATTTTAAGAGCAACCTGCAGTATGCTGAGCGTCGTTCCAGCAAGAACCCACTGTTCAAGGGTGCTGACACCTACTATGTAGATGGTCTGGCTATCCACGAACACCGGTATGTGTACAACACTACTGGGGCAGCTTCTGGTAGTAAGTGGGGTGGGTCCGGAACCGTAGATGGCTCTCGTATCCTGATCTGTGGCGCTCAGTCTCTGGGTTTTGCAGATATCGGTAAGCCTTACTGGGTCGAAGAAGACGACGACTATAAAAACCGTCAGGGCATCTCCATCGGTAAGATGGTAGGTTTCGTTAAACCCAAGTTCGAGAATCTGCGCACCGGTCAAGAAGAAGACTTCGGTGTAATGGTTATGGACGTAGCACAGTAAAGGAGGCTCTGAAATGGCTTATCATAAAGATGCAGGTCGTCAGACCACCCTACAGGCAGTTGCCAATTTCGAGTTCCCGGATTTGACCGATGCCGTCGCTCTGGAGATCATGGATCTCCCGTACGGCGCTATCCTCTTGTCCGGCAATCTCGTGGTAACAACCACATTCAACTCCGCTACCAGTGACACTGTTGCCGTCACCGGTTCCGCGACGTTGGCTGCCACCGATGTAACTTCCGCTGCACGTACCGCACTGACCGGTGTGGGTGCTGGTGTTCCACTATCCGCTCCAGGCACTGTTTCAGTGACTTGGGATGGTACTGGCACCGCCCCTACCCAAGGCGCTGGTTATGTACAGCTAGAGTACATTATCGACAACCGCGCCACTGAGGTGCAGTAAACCTTGTCGGCCATTCCCCCGGGGTTCATTCCCCGGGGGCTTTTTGGCCGCACGGTCATTTAGGAGATTTTTAGTATGGCTGACGACAAAGGCATGTACGTCTCAAACCGGGACTACCGTCTATCGACTTCTTTCGGGGTCGCTATTCTGTTCAAAAAAGATAAACCGGTATACGTACCTCCAACAGCACGCAAAGCCGCCATTGAGGTGGGCATTCTTCCAGTGAACAAAAATGCGATACCTTTTGAAGAGGAGGCGAAGAAAGACGAAGCGCCCGATCCTCAAGGTACCGACCGCGATCAACTGGTTGAAGAAGCACTGCGTGAGATTAAAGATAGAAACGACGTGGACGAGTTCAACGCTCACGGCGTTCCCAAAGTTCAAGTAGTGACTGATATTATTGGCTTCAACGTCAGCGCCGGGGAAATCCGAACGCTGTGGATGTCGGTTAAGGCTAAGGACAATGCCTGATGGCTTACGACGTAGACGGTCTGCTCGCAAGGTTCCGCCTGGATCAGGAGGACACCGCTGAACCCTATTTGTGGTCTGATGCTGAGATACTAGCGTATTTCGATGAGGCCCAAGCAGTGTTGGCGGAAGACGCAGATCTTCTACGGGGAGAGCTGACGATAGCGTATTCTGCATCAGACCTCTGGTTGGATATACCTGAGTACGTCACCCGCATCCGTCAGGCGAATGGCTCTGATGGCACGAAGCTGTACTTGTACAACTTCGAGGAGTGGGAAGACGGGCGTGTTAATGACGACTACGGGCAGTGGGTGTCTAATGACGACTGGGAGGCTGATACGGGGGTGTACCCCGAAGCGCTCATAACGGACATTGAGGTCGATCAACTCCGGATGTACCCGATACCGACCGCAGATGGCTCGGTAAAAGCTCGCATCTTTCGCGGCCCAACCACGTTCATGGAAGAGGGCAGCGAGCCGGAACTTGTTAATCGGCAGCACCAAAGCGCTCTGTTGAACTATGCCAGATACATAGCGTATCAGAAGCATGATTCTCAGACGTATAACCCGAGTCTCGCTGCTGAGCAGTTGGCTATATACACCAGTAAAAAAGACCGCTTGATTACACGTACTAACCGCCGCCAGCGTCGTACGAAGACCGTAGCTTACGGTGGTATCGAGTAATGGCTAAGGACGGGCTGACTACACTCAGCGGTTGGCCCCAAGGTGTAGACAACATAACCGCAGAAACGGATTTGTCCAGTAGGGCGCTCCGTGAAGCAGTGAATGTTGATCTCAACCAAGTGGGTAAACCCAGACTACGTCAAGGGTTCGCCCAGCGCTATGCCGGTGCAGGGGTGCACAGTTTGTGGAGCGGTACAGACAAAACGCTGTTTGTTGAGGCCGGGGCGTTAAAACGTCTTTGGCCGGATTACTCAGTAACCACGATTCGCACGGGGTTGGACCAGAACTTAGAGGTATCGTACGAGGAGTTGGACGGAGTCATCCGCTACTCTAACGGCGCGCAGACCGGAGCGGTCAGTGCGCTGGGCGTTGAAGAGGGTTGGGGCGTTGAAGACCCAGCGGGGCAACCCACGGTTGCGCAAGGCCCTGTCGGGGGCCTTACCTCCGGGCGCTACCAAGTAGCAGTAACCTTCGTCTCTGCTGCCGGGGAAGAATCCGGCTCGACGTTGGCTACTGTGGTAGAAGCGGAGACCGGCGTCTCCCTCACTAACATCCCGCAGGGCGACGCAGCGTATGTGCGGGTGTACATGACTGAGCCGGGCGGGGAGGTGTTGAAACAACAGGCGCAGATCCCCATGGGGGTGACGGCGTACCAGATCACATCCGTAAGTGATGGCCCTCCTCTGGATACGCAGTTTGCTAGACGCATGCCTGCGGGGCACATCGTGCGGTATTTCTCAGGCATGATGTGGGTGGCTAAGGACAACGTGCTTTGGTACTCAATCGCACTCAGGTACGGGGTGAATAAGCCGCAAGAGGCGTTCTTCCAGTTCCCTGAACGCATCACGATCGTACAGCCAGTCGACGATGGCGTGTATGTCGTATCGGATAAGACGTACTTCATTGCAGGTACAAACCCCCGCGCAGCGGGGCAGGTTGTAGTTTCACCGAACCGCGGGATAGAAGGTACAGGCGCGCAGATAGACACTGAGCATTTCGATATAGAGAGGGCGGAAGGCACCGCAGCTTTTTGGTACTCGAATCGAGGTGCTATGATAGGACTTACCGGAGGCAGAATCGAACCGGTGATGGAGAACAAAGTAGCGCTACCGGAATTCGATCACGGCAGCACGTTGTTCCGAGAGGACAACGGGATTAGACAACTAATAACCACGTTACGTGGGCAAGGCACGGCCAACAGTTTCGGCGCTTCTGACTCAGTAGTAGCAGAAGTCCGAACAAACGCAGTCACGACGTGACTGATATCTATACCACCAAAAGAGTGAGAAGGAAAAGATCATGACTATCAATACAGAGTTTTTAAGAGCCATACGCAACAAACAGTACGAAACCACTGACGACGGGCGCATGCTCCTGCCTAAACAGAAAGTCCACATCGGCGGTGTTTTCACCCATGATGTTCGGCGCGACGGCGTACTGCTAGGTGAGCAGAGTGACGGTAATATCGTAGTGAACGAGGGGCTGGACCACATTCTGGATGTGGCCTTCCACGGCATCACCGCTACTCCTACTTGGTACATCGGTATATTTGAAGGTAATTACACCCCCATTGCCACAGTGACTGCCGCCACCATCACCGCAGCTTCTACTGAGAGTACCGCGTATGACGAGACGTACCGCGTCGAGTGGGTTGAAGCCGCAGCTGCTTCACAGTCCATAACCAACAGCGCAAGTAAAGCCACTTTCACCATGAACGATACCAAGACTATCTACGGGGCCTTTTTGATCTCCGATAGGGACAAGTCTGATACCGCAGGTGTGTTGGCAGCGGCTTCAGCTTTCTCCGCTTCAAGGTCTCTTGTAGCGACTGACGAGCTGTTGGTTACTTACACCCTCAGCGCATCTGATGCGTAACTAAACACGACGCCCCCAAACAAAGGGGGCGTTGGGTTGAGGAGCATACTGTGGCGTCATATGACGAGGTTGTAACTAGTCAGGTTGGGTTAGACGCAGCGCTTGGTGTTCCAGGCCGCGTTGCTGACTCTGCTGAGGTTTCAGACTACGCCGATTTTGATTTTTCTATATTCCTCTTGGAACAGATAGAATTGGCTGATACGCTGGCTAACATCCACGCCATGCAGCTGCTTGAAGATCTCGCAGCGACAAGCACCTACGCTACACGTATCACGGCAAACAATACTGTTTCAGAAGCACTCGGCGTGAACGAGCTGATGCGCGTGGCGTACGAGGTCTTGGCTGCGGATGACACCAGCTTTAGTGACACGTCTTTCGCGTACGCGCGTAGACTTAGTATAGTCGCAGATATACTAACCCTGTCTGGTTTAGTTGATAACAGGATCAACGCTGCGGGTGTGGTCGCCGACACCGCCGTATTCCAAGCTGTTCTTGAGAGGTATTTCGAAGCCGTAGTAGCAGAGGGTGTTGAGATGTCCGGCGCTATTGCGGCACTCCACCGCGCCGTTTCAGAGATTATTGATCAGACATCTTTCGATGATCTACCCGCGCAGGCTATGCGCGTCACAGCGCTAATCAGCGAAGATCTTGCCGCCTTGGATGCGTACGAGATAACGCAGCAGCTGAACGCGCTTATTACTGAGAACTTAGCGTTTTCTGCAGTACTCAAGATAGGTGGAGAGGAGTACTATGCTTGGGCGCTAAACACACAGAACCTCGCGCCCAGCCAGTACACCAACTACTCTTTTAACTCCATGGCTAAATTCGGCAACACGTACCTTGGGGCGAAAGATGATGGGATATATGAGCTGGTCGGGGCAGACGATGCCGGATCAGATATTGACGCGGTTATCAAGACAGGCTTGTTGGATTTCGGTTCCGCTAAACTAAAGACCGTCCCTGAGTGTTATTTGGGGTACACAGCCACAGGGCGCTTGGTGGTCAAGACAATCACCACTACCGGCGGCCAGAAACAACAGAACTGGTATGAGCTGGCGGCAACCACCGCAGATGCGGCACGCGAAGGGCGCATAAAGATCGGCCGAGGGCTTCGCGCTAGATACTGGCAGTTTGAGCTTGTGAACATGGATGGCGCTGACTTCGAGCTTGACCAACTACAAATGCGCCCTATGATCCTCACCCGGAGGGTCTAGTGAAAGATTTTGGCCCCGTAGGCAGAAGGGGCAAAGGACTCGGGTCTGACCCGAGGACAGAAGCGTATGTACCCTTAGCCACTAAGTTCCTCTGGATACTAAAAAAACGCATGGAGTTACTCGGTATACCGAGTCTATCCAGAAGATACACACTCCCCGACGGCACTGAAATCAAAGTGTGGTCTCACTATAAACAGGACTTTATTGACATAGCAGTACCTCCTCTGTTCGGAGAGGAGAAAAAACCGTTCTGTGCATACCCCCTCAACGGACTCCTGCTTGGTACTGGGCATGAGAACTTCACAGAGAAGACCGGACAAGACACGTTTTACAACGATGATGGTGAGCCTAAGTTTGAATTCACTTTCACTGATATGGCTGTTGTCCCTAGCGAGTTCTCTGGAACGATGGCAAAGGTGGCACAGTTTGCGTTAGGTGTGAGCGGAACTATAGGGTACAGCCCGATGTGGCATAAGACACACGGGATATTTATCAATGATCTTGCCCCAGAGAAACCGCAACCGTGGGTTGTGCAAGTCAGCTCAGCAGGGGTACAGGTCAGAAGACTGACACTCTGTAAAGAAGGGTATGTTTTTAAAGAAGGTGACGAGCATGGTGACACCTTTGCTGAACTTCTTGGAGGTATCCCTGTCCCTGACTCCGCAACATCCCTCGACAAGGAGGAGAGTTGGACAACTATTGCTGACGCATCTGTTGTTTCAGATTTCTACGCTAAGGCACCCTTGTTCAGTAAGTGTGGGTGGGCGTTCAACACTAACGGCACGGCTGCTGATAACACATGCTACATCGGTGAGGATGGTGTCAATGTTCGTTTCTATCACCACCGCATCACAATTACAGCTGATCCTGAGACCGGCGCACCAGTGACCGCATCTATGGC
>JAAENL010000149.1 GCA_024224435.1 Halieaceae bacterium | reverse complement strand
GAGCATAATGGCTTATGTAGACATGCAAAAAGAGAAATTTGCGTCAGCCATATGAGCCAGTTTTCCGCTTCAGCCGGCTCTGTTGCACGGATTGCATGAGGGATTCACCTCGTGAATCCAGCGTGGTAGCTGGGATGCATGCGCAGACCTATACCCCCGACTTACAAGACCAGGAACTGGCAAGCCTACAATGAGGCGTTCAAGCACCGGGGCGCGCTGACGATCCACTGACCGGCAGGGTATTGCGGAAGACCTCTGCATAACGATTTTGGATTCCTTTAATTTACGGGATTTGATATTGTCTTGAGAGGTTTCCGGAGGCTTTTGATGGACTTATTTTTGCGTGAAGCGACGGAGCGGATTGGGGCGGATGATGCCTTGTCCAAGATTGATGCGCTGATGGATTGGCCCTCGTTTTCGCCTATTCTCGAACGTGGTCTTGGGCGATCCGGTGTCGGTCCGCAAGGGTATGATCCACTGGTCCTGTTCAAGTGCCTGCTGATCGGCCAGTGGCACGGGTTGAGCGATCCAAAGCTGGCGCGGGCGCTGAAGGTGCGTCTGGACTTCATGATTTTCTGCGGGCTTAATTTGCACGCTCGGGTGCCGGATGAGACATCCCACTGCCGGTTCCGCAACGCATTGGTCAGGGGCGGTGTTTACGACGACCTGCTGGCCGAAGTGTGCCGTCAGATCGAAGGCCACGGGCTGAAGCTGAAAGAGGCTGAGGCTGCGATCATCGATGCGACGCTGGTGGAAAGCGCGGCCCGCCCTCGCACCCATATCGACGCGCCCGAAGATCGGGCCGAGGGCGAAGCACCGGATGATCCACAGATGCACTTCAGCGCTGACCCGGATGCCCGTTGGGTAAAAAAGGGGTCCAAATCCACACTGGGCTATAAGGCGTTTGCCCGTACGGATGAAGAAGGTTTCGTGGACAAGGTCCACACCACCCCCGCCAACCAGGCCGAGAGCCCTCAATTTGGAACCATGATCGACGGCGCGAACGCACAACGGGTGCTGGCGGACAAGGCCTATGCAAGTAAGGCCAACCGCGCCAGTTTGCGCGGCAAATACCAGGACGGGATCATGCGAAAGGCGGCTCGTAATCGCCCACTGCGCGCGTCAGAAAAAAGGTTCAACAAACTGATTTCCAAACGCCGGTTTCGGGTAGAGCAATGCTTCGGCACCATGAAACGCCTCTTTGGGCTACACCGCGCCCGCTACTTTGGCGTCGGCAAAACCCACGCCCAGATGGCGATGGCGGCAATCGGGCAAAACCTGCTCAAGGCGGCAAACAAAATCACCCTCAACACGCAAACACGCGCAATCGCATAACCAAACCCTCAAACGCTTTGTGTCCGCTGAAAACTCAGCGGACACAAACGAATGACCAAATTCAGGAAAATCACAAATCTCAGCCCGTTACGCAGACGTCTTTTATAGACAGCTTCTGCATGTCTTGGTTGGACTGGAAGACTTGGATGCCATAGGGGATGTGTCCACACGCGCCATTCAGGTAGCCGCCAAATTGATGAGGTCCAAGATGAATGATGAGATCCTTGATGCTCTTCTGGCTGGGTTTCCTCTGCCTAGCCTTGCCATTGATCGCACGGAAAGAATTATCGCTGCCAACACTGAGGCGCTCACACTGATCAACCAACAGGCTCGGGGGCAAAACTATGTTACTATGCTGCGTCAGCCTGCGCTGCTTGATGCAATCGAGACGACACTGAAAGAGGGCATGGCGCGTTCAACACAGTACCTTAGCAATGATGGGGCGCAGGACACCGCGTTTCGGGTGAGTTGTCGCACGGTGCAAGGTTTGGGCCAAGGCGCTGCAGGCGTCGTGTTGGTCTCCTTCGAGGATATGACTGATAAGGAGCATGCTGGCCAGATGCGCCGCGATTTCGTCGCCAATGTCAGCCATGAACTGCGCACCCCGTTGACGGCACTTATGGGGTTTATCGAAACCCTGCGCGGTGCTGCGCGCAATGATCCAGAGGCGGGCGCACGGTTCCTTGATATCATGCAAAACGAGGCGGAGCGGATG
>JAAENL010000148.1 GCA_024224435.1 Halieaceae bacterium | reverse complement strand
GAATCAGCTGGTTGAGGCGACATTTGACAGCCTGGCCAAAGTGATTGACCCCGTTACACTTGCCGAGCAGACAGCGGTCGAGGGAACGCTTGACCTTGACCGTGGCGGATACAACATCGTCAACGATATTAACGGCATCCGCACGCACGAAAGCGGCGCCAAGTTCGAGCCGGCGAGCATGAGCTTGCACGATCTGCGCGAATCGATAAAGCAGGCACTGCACCAGGACGAGCTAGCGCTCAAGGAATCACCGGCAATGACGGCAACCGAGGCTAATATACGCTATGAGCTGATGCAGCGGTTGCTCGGTCCTACGCTCGGCCGGCTGATTAATGATCTGCTTGACCCATTAATACAGCGGACATTCAACATTTTGTACCGCGCCAAGCAGCTTGATGATATCCCCGAGGGTTTGACTATCGGCGAGATGGATATCGAATACACCGGGCCACTACCACGGGCGCAGAAGGTCGAGACAGCCAATTCTATCCGCGCATTCTTGTTGGAGATTGCAGATATGGCCGAGGTTTACCCTGACGCGGTTGATATTCCCAACGTAGACGACGCGCTTCGAGAAATCGCAACGCTACGAGGGGTGCCGGCAACGTCGCTGAATTCAAAGAAGGACGTGAAGAATACCCGCGAGGGACGCGCTAAGGCTGCGCAACAAAGGCAGGGGGTTATCGATGCTGGCGAGGCAGGTAACGCAGCGCAAGCTATGGGCGCCGGGGCTGATGCAATGGGAGTTGATAAGGGTCAAATATTGAAAGCCGTAGGCAAGAGTGTCGCCGGTGGCGCTTAAAAAGAAAGCAATCACGGCGACCAACGCAAGCGAGCAGCTGCGGGTGGCATACGGGCGTTGCTTTTCATCACGCGATGGGAAAATAGTGCTTGCTGATCTCAACAAGCAGTTTTATGACGGGAAAATG
>JAAENL010000147.1 GCA_024224435.1 Halieaceae bacterium | reverse complement strand
TCCCGTCGGTGATGGTGCCCTGGGAGATCGGCAACCCAAGGCTGGCATAGTGTTGCAGCAGACGGTGGGTGGGACGCGCATACAGATACTTAGGTGATTTGATCTAAAAAAGTTACCTATAGTTGGTTTGTTATAGGCTAGATCTTAGGTAGAAGATGCAGAACAATATGGATTGCATTGAAATCTAAAGGAGTGCCCCGCCGATGTCCACTGAAGCCCCGTCACTGCCAAAGGCAGAACTGATCGCTGACGTTCGTTTGGCTCTGACGAAGATGCATGGTGCAGAGCGTCGATCCTTTGCTGCCGAGATCGCTCTGAAATACTGTGGTGGCAGTGCCCGCAAGACAGAGCAGGTATTCGGTTGGGGGCGCGAGATGGTGGGAACGGGACTGGGAGAGAAACGTACGGGGATCCTCTGTGTGAGTGCCAAGGCGAATTTCACCGGCAAGAAACGCTGGGAGGAGAAACACCCGGAGGTGGCCGCTGAGTTGTGTCGACTGGCCGAGGAACACGGGCAGCAAGACCCGAGTTTTCTTAGTACCGTCGCCTTCACCCGGTTGACGGCAGCGGAAGCACTGCGGCAGCTGCGACAGCTCGATTGTAGCGAAGAGCAGTTGCCGGCACCGGGCACCATGGCGAGGATTCTCAATCGCTTGGGCTATCGATTGCGTCGGGTGGTCAAAGCCAAGCCCCAAAAAAAATCCCGCAGACCGACGCCATCTTCGCCAACATCAAGGAAAAAGACATTGCCAACCAATCGGTTGGAGCCAAACGATTGAGTATGGACTGCAAGGCGACGGTCAAGTTGGGAGACCTCTCCCGTGGTGGGATGACGCGTGGCGACAATCGTGCCTGCGATCACGACATGGAGTACGAGGGCAAGCATACTCCGTGCGGCATCCTCGACGAGGACACGGGTCAATTGCACATCGAATTCGGCAGTTCGGCAAAAACCAGTGACTTCATTCTGGATTCATTGCATGCGTGGTGGAACCAGCTCCCGGCTCACGAGCAGCAAGCCACCACGCAGATTCAGATCAAGGTGGACAACGGTCCTGAAAGCAGCGGGGTACGGACCCAATTTCTCAAGCGCATGGTCGAATGGGTTGATCAGATCCAAAAGCCGGTTCAGCTCCTCTACTTCCCTCCCTATCACAGCAAGTACAACCCCATCGAGCGGTGCTGGGGGATTCTGGAGTCGCACTGGAACGGCGCCAAGCTGCTTGATACTCAAACCATGCTCGCCTGGGCTCGCAGCATGACCTGGAAAGGGCTTCCTCCGATTGTGGAGCTAAGCGATTCCATCTATGAAAAAGGCATCTCTTTGGGTAAGAAAGCCATGAAGGACATCGAAAACCGGCTTCATCGGGATCCCGCTCTACCCAAGTATGACATCCTGATCCGCCCTGTTTAACCAGGTAATTTTGTTACGGGAAATCACCTTAAGTGAAACGAGCGCCGTTAACTAGGAAATGGGCCCAGATACTGGCACCGTAACCCAGGGCGATCACCGGGGCCCATTTAAGATGGCCGAAAAAGGTATATTTCTCCCTGGCCTGGCCCATGAGGGCGACGCCCGCGGCGGAGCCGATAGAAAGCATACTGCCGCCCACTCCAGCGGTCAGGGTCACCAGCAGCCACTGGCCCTGGGACATGT
>JAAENL010000146.1 GCA_024224435.1 Halieaceae bacterium | reverse complement strand
GCACGCTCGCTTTGTTATGAAACCGCCGGGCGTTCACCTTGTTCTGATATACAGCTAGGCGAGAACCTTCACCTGATGGGCGAGACATTCAGCATGTGTGTTCGTACTCACAGGTGGCAACTGGTGGTACTACAACGATGCTGCTCGCATCATCGCATGGGATGATCTGGTTGCGGGAGTAGCCCGTTGCGATCGACAAGACTTGGCGCAGGCCCGACTGCACAACTTGAAGTCGTATTGCTTCTTCTATGAAAAGGTATGAAGCAGGACGTCTCTCTCTACTGCGCAACTCGCGCGTTATATTCAGTGGCCAGTGTGTTTCAATGCGTGTTATGTATAGTGCAGGAGAGATGTGACATGGATGTCCCGTGGCGATCGGTAGCGAGGCGCGCAGGACCTCATAGTTGGTAACATTCTGCATTCACTCTGCATTCGGCACGCACAGTCGGACATTCCGTTGAAATCAAGGATTCTGCTACGCCGGATGTTTGCGGGCCAAATACATGTCCAGGAGGCTCGCGCGTCTTCGGATAAGCGAAGCCGATTTAGACCCTGGGCTGCTCTATCGGCCGGTTGCTGACGTAGCTCCGGCGCGTGTTCTCACTTGTATCATGTAGCGCGTCTTCGAGCAGACCAATGT
>JAAENL010000145.1 GCA_024224435.1 Halieaceae bacterium | reverse complement strand
GGTGTATTGGGCTGGGGCGTTGGCGGCATTGAGGCGGAAGCGGCGATGCTGGGGCAACCCATTTCCATGTTGATTCCTGACGTGGTGGGCTTTGAACTCACCGGCCAAATGCGTGAGGGGATGACCGCCACCGACCTGGTATTGCAGGTGGTGCAAATGCTCAGGTCACACGGCGTAGTCGGTAAGTTTGTGGAGTTCTTTGGCGATGGACTGGATCAACTGCCTCTGGCCGATCGCGCCACTATCGCCAATATGGCACCGGAATATGGCGCCACCTGCGGCTTCTTTCCGGTGGACGCGCAAACCATCGCCTACCTAAAGCTCAGTGGTCGCGATGCGCATACCATTGCGCGGGTAGAGGCCTATTGCCGGGCGCAGGGCATGTGGCGCGACGAGCATTATGGCCAACCAGAGTTCTCCGCCACCTTGCAGTTGGATATGTCTACGGTAGAGGCCAGCGTGGCAGGGCCCAAGCGTCCGCAAGATCGTGTCGCCGTGACTCAACTGCGCGAAGCGACTGACGAGTTCATTGAACTGAACGGTAAATCGGCCCAACTGGACACGCCGTTCCCGCTGCAACACAGCGATCAGCCCATGCATCACGGCGATGTCGCTATTGCAGCCATTACCTCGTGCACCAACACATCAAACCCCGCTGTCATGATAGGCGCCGGGCTGGTGGCGCAAAAAGCTTTGGCACGCGGGCTGAAGCGCAAGCCCTGGGTGAAATCGTCACTGGCCCCGGGCTCAAAAGTGGTCACAGATTACCTGACCAAAGCCGGCCTGCAGCAAGCCCTTGATGAGCAGGGTTTTAATCTGGTGGGCTATGGTTGCACCACGTGTATCGGCAACTCGGGCCCGCTGCCAGAAGCCGTGGCCGCGAACATCGCTGATAACGACCTTGTTGTCTGCGGCGTCTTGTCGGGCAATCGCAATTTCGAAGGGCGCATCCACCCCCTGGTGCAGGCCAATTGGCTGGCCTCCCCTCCCCT
>JAAENL010000144.1 GCA_024224435.1 Halieaceae bacterium | reverse complement strand
TGGATCATAGTAGGCGTCGATGTCCCAGCGCTCGGACGGTACCTCAGATATGGCGTCGACTCCATTCTCGAGCATTTGCCAGAAGTCGTTGGCATCCTGTCCGCCCGGAAAACGACAGGCCAGGCCGACAATGGCTATCGGTTCTGTGATCTTAGCCGTACGTGTTGGTTGCTGTTTCAACACCGGCTGCTTATCCGCCAATTGCAGTTGCTCAAGTAGCTGATTTGCCAGTGCCTCGATCGTGGGGTAGTCGAAGACGACCGTATTGTTCAATGCAACCCTATCGCCTACAGCTCGCTGCAGGCGGTTACGCAACTCCACCGCCATCAACGAATCCATGCCAAGGTCAAAAAAGCCTGTAGCAGGATCGGGCAACTCGGAAAGTGACAGAACTTGCTGTATTTCACTTTGAAGATGGCGGACGAGCGTGGCCATGCGTTCATCGGCTGTCAATTGTTCCAGTTGTTTGAGTAATGGGGAATCTGTAATACTTTGGGGCTGGGTGAGGAGATGGCTCAGAATCGCTGGAGATTCAACACCCAGCGTTTGGCTCATGCGCGGCCAGTCCGCGTCGAGTACAACGCCCTCACTCGCACCCTGCAGCAGCAACTGGAGCAGGGCCTGATGGGCTGTTTCCGCCGCAATGGGCATTATGCCCTGCCTGCGCATCCTGGCTTCGACCAAGGCATTGCCTGTTGCCATGCCAACATCCGCCCAAGGCCCCCACTGCACACTGAGTGCGGGCAGACCCTGCGCCTGACGCTGTTGGGCTAATCCGTCCAGATAGGCGTTGGCGGCAGCATAATTGCTCTGGCCGGCCGAGCCCAGTAACGACGCCACCGATGAGTACAATACAAAGAAGTCCAGCGGCAGGTGCTCTGTCGCTTCGTGCAGGTAATGGCCGCCCAGCACTTTGGGTTTGAGCACATGTTCAAAGCGCTGCCAATTCTGCTCATTCAGGACACCGTCGTCGAGCACACCTGCGGCATGGATTACGCCGCGTAATGGTAAATCAGCATGTGCATTGGCCACATTGATCAGTCGAGTCACGTCAGCCTGGTTGGCGACATCGGCCAGGATCACCTCTATGATCGCTCCCTGGTCGCGCAATTCCTCAAGGTCGTTTTGTGTCGCCTCACCTGGCGGCCGCCTGCTGCTGAGCACGATCCGTTGTGCGCCCTGTTCCACCAGCCACGCCGCTGCCTGCATGCCCAAAGCACCAAGACCTCCGCTAATGAGATAGCTGCCCTGCGAACGAACCGACACCTCTGATGGAGGCATCAGCACCAATTTTCCGATGTGGCGCGCCTGCAGCATGAATCGAAAGGCGCTCTCGGCCTGCACCATCGGGTAGATACGATGGCGCAGCGGTTGCAGTTCGCCTCTTCCCAGACGGTCAGCAATCTCCTCTAACAGTTGGCCCACGTCGTGGGGGTGATTTTCCATCAATTCGTCCAGGGCAAAGATGTGGTATGACACGTCCGGACGCACTGCTTGCATCCGTTCACTTGTCCAGATATCTCGCTTGCCGATCTCGACGAACCGCCCTCCATCCGCCAATGTTTGTAGCGTGGCCTCGATATAGCCTTGACTGGTGAGACTGTTGAGGACGGCGTCTACGCCTTTACCGTCGCTGTCGGCCAGAATCTGCTTAGCGTAGTCGGTGTTGCGAGAGTTGTAGATGTGGCGGATGCCAAGTTCTCTCAAGTATGCTTGTTTCCGTTCACTGGCGGTGGCGTAGATCTCGGCGCCGATCGTTTGGGCAAGGTGCACTGCGGCCAGTCCTACTCCACCACTTGCGGCGTGGATGAGCACTCGCTCGCCGGCTTTCAAGTCAGCCATCTGGAAGGATGCGAGCGCCGTACAATAGGTTGCCGGCAGCGTCGCCCCTTCGTTGAGCGTAATCCCCTCCGGCAGGCGTTTCATCATTGATGCAGGAGCGTTTAAGCGTGAGGCAAATGCCCCGGCGCCAAAGTAGAGACCGAAGACTCGATCGCCTACCTGCAAGCCGGTCACACCAGCGCCAACCGCTACCACTTCACCTGACACCTCACCGCCCAACGCACCCGGATCACCCGGATACTCGCCGAGTGCATTCAACACGTCTCGGAAGTTCAAGCCTGCCGCTTGCACTGCCACCTGCACCGCGCCAGCTGCCGGCGCCGGCACCTCGACCGAGCGTATGTTCAGGTTTGTTAAGTCGCCCCGCTCAGCGATTTCCAAACGCCAGGCGCCTGTTGGGGGGATTCTCAGCCCTCGACCTGCTGTCATAGCACTCAGCCGGGGTATATACCAGCTTCCATTGCGATATCCACACAGGGATTCCTCCTCCAGACCCCGTCCCCATAGCGCTTCCATGATCCCTTTCAGGTTCTGCGCGCCTTTATCCACGTCGATGAGACGGGCCTTGAGTTCTGGCATTTCGGATTGTATCGTCCTCACCAGTCCCCACATCATGCGATGGACAGGATCCACCATCTCCCCGGTCTCTACAGCAATAGCCTGAGTCGTTAGCACCTGCAGCCCGCCAGGCAGGTTGGTGACGTTGCATTGTGCGAGGGTTTGCACCAGGGAAAGCAGGCCGCCGCATTGCCTGTGCGCAGCTTCTATCGGGTCAGCGCCGGGTGTGGTGGTCGGGTCCATGACCCAGACCGCACCTGCCCAGGCGTCCTCCTCAAACGCAGCCAGCAATGCCTGCCAATCCTCAGATTCTGCGAGGGATAAACGATACCGGGCTTCGCCACTTCGTGTAAACACCTCGCCCTGTTCCACCTCCACACAGTTGACACCAGTCGCCCGGATGGCTTGAGCTAGTTCATGACTGCGGGCTCTGGTCTCACCTGCCACCAGCCATAGTCCTGTATCCTCATCTGGTTCGGGATCGACCCCATCTTGTTCGAGATCGACCACCAACCGCTGCCAGCGTTCCTCGTAGAGTAGACCACTGATGTCGTCCTGTAAGCGCCGCAGCAAGGCCTCACGGGGGGCCCGTTTGAGTGTAAAGCCCTGGATCTCGCCGAAGCACAAGCCCGACGAATCGTATAGTTCAATATCGTAGCTGTAGGTCTGGGCAGCCTCATCATAGCGGCCGGCCCCTCCCATATAAGCGTAGAACATTGGCGGCGCCGCTCGCATCAATGTCATTCCCTTTACCTGCCATGGAGCCCAGAAGACGCCGTCGGTATCAGTCAGTTTTCCCTCCTCGAACATGTCAGAAAGGAGACGAGTGCATGCATCTAAAAGTACCGGGTGGATCGGTTCACCGGCTAGCTGCGGGGTCAATGCTTCCGGTATCCTGATCTCGCCCAGCGCCTGTCCCTCTCCTATCCACGCCTGCGTCATCGCCTGTAGACTGGGACCATACTCAATGCTCAGGCTCTGCCATGCCGCCACCAGTGACTCTTGATTCCAGAGCGGCAGGCTTTGTTTCAATGCTTCGATATCGATTTGCTGCGTTAACTGTGACCCTGTTTCCTGTTCCAAAATCCCCTGGGCATGTTGAATCCATGGCTCATCAGAATCGCTCCCCCGGCTGTAGACTTGAAATTGCCGGTGGCCGTTATCTGAAGTAAAGAGCACGAATTGCATCTCTCTCTCCGCGGCGGGGTCTGTTAATATCAGTGGCTCATGGAAGAACACGTCAGTAACAGAGATGGCTTCGTCATCGGTCTGCAAGGCCATGGCAATGTAGCTCACGCCGGGTATCAGGGCAGTATCATAAACGCGATGGTCGGCAATCCAGGGATGGCTGCTCCAACTGAGTACCTGGCTGTAGATCACTTCTCTAGTCGTTGCCGATTCCTGACGCCATCCGAGAAGCGGGTGGTCGCTCTCATGGCGTCCTTTATAGAGGTCGCTTGGTGCAATGACAGGCCAATAGCGTTGTCGTTGGAAGGGGTAGGTGGGTAGTGTCACTTTGTGATGACTGTAGTCTCGATTAAAACCAGTCCAGTCCACATCCACACCCTGCGTGTAAAGTTGTCCTAATGTTTGCAGCATTTGCTGCCAGTCATCTTGACCCCGCCGCAAGCTGGGCAGCCACAAGCCCCCATGTTCGGGCAAACATTGCCGTCCCATGCCTAGCAACACCGGCTGCGGACCTACTTCAACGAAGGCCGTCACCTCTTCCTGGGACAACGCCTCCATGCCATTGGCAAAACGCACTGGCGCCAAGACATGCTCCAGCCAATAGGCCGCATCCGCCATCTCCTCGCCCGCCCGTTTTCCCGTTACGTTGGAGATGATGGGCATGTGTGGTTTGTGATAGCTCACCTGCGCTGCCGCCCTCTCGAACTCAGCCAGCATCGGCGCCATCAGGGGCGAGTGGAAG
>JAAENL010000143.1 GCA_024224435.1 Halieaceae bacterium | reverse complement strand
TCCTTCGATCAACCATTGTCTACGTGGGTACTGCGGTTTGACGTACTTCTCGAATACCATGTGTTCCTCCTAGAGGACGATTTCAAAAGTTTTTAGGGTATACTGTGGCCACCACATGATGGAGGTGTTGATAAGGTGGCCCGACCGGTTTACAAATACAGAATAAAGCTCACGGGCAAAGAGAAACAGGCATTGCGTCATGCCAAGAAGAAGGGCAACACAAACGCGCGCTTGGTCATCCGCATTCTGATCATTTTGTTGGCCGACGCGGGAAAGACCATAGCTGCCACCGGCGAGTTGTTGGGTTGCTGTGAGCAAACGGTGTTGAACCAGCGCAAACGATTTCTGGCACGCCGCTGCGAAGGGGCGCTGGCGGCCTTGATGGACTTGCCGCGCAGTGGCCGACCGGCGACCTATGGTCCACATGAGCGAGCCCAGATCACGGCGGTGGTGTGTGAGACCCTCTGGAAACACGAGTTGCCCCTCAGCCGTTTCTCGATTGCCGACTTGCAGCGGGTGGTCGTCCAGGAAGAGGGCCTGGCTGGCCTCAGTCACAGTAGCCTGGGGCGTATTCTCCGCCAGAACGCCCTCAAACCGTGGCGCTACCGCTACTGGCTCTTCCCGCGTGATCCTGACTTTGTGAACAAGGCCTGCGTGATCTTGGACCTGTACGCCGGTTTTTGGCAAGGCCAACGGCTGGGACCCGATGAGTATCTGCTCTCGGCGGATGAGAAAAGCATCCAAATCCTGGCCCGATGCCATCCCAGCCTGCCGACCATACCCGGTTACCAACAGCGGGTCGAGTTTGAGTATGAGCGGCGGGGAACCGTGGCCTATCACGCCGCCTGGGATGTCTTCCGGGGCAAGGTCTTTGGACAGGTGGTCTCTAACACTTGCATCGCCACCTTCAATCAACTCATTGACCAGGTTATGAGCCAAGCTCCCTACCAGTCGGCTGCTCGCGTTTTCTGGATTGTCGATGGCGGCTGTGCTCATCATCGCAATACCTTTCCGACACGCTTGAGCCATATGTATGCCAATG
>JAAENL010000142.1 GCA_024224435.1 Halieaceae bacterium | reverse complement strand
TGTGATTTCAGGGTGGCTATATTCGCCTCAAGCGCGCTCCGATCAATAACAAGGGTGGGGCCGGATGCACCCGCATGATCCAGTGCTGCGCTCACCTCTCGAAAGTAGGGCTGGTGGTTACGGCCTTTGTCATCAGGGCGCAGCACGGCGCCCAGGCCCAGCGCTCCGGCGACACCACCGAGTAACACCGCACGACGCTTCATTACCTGCTCCTTCTATCGACTATCAGATGCTAACTGAACAGCCCCGACAAGTAGGGATTGAGAAACTTACCCTGCGGGTCCATGTCATTGCGCACCGCTTTGAAATCCTCCCAATGGGGGTAGAGCTGAGAGAAATCATTACCGCTCAGCGTATTCAACTTACCCCAGTGTGGGCGTCCGTTGTACTTTCGAAAGATCGGCTCTATCGCTGCGAAGAACGGCTTGTAGTCCTCTTCGAAGTAGCGGTGCACCGCGATGGAAATACTGTCGCGCTGATAGAAGGGGCTGAGCCATATATCGTCGCCCTTGATAAAGCGCACCTCGATAGGAAAAAACACCTCCCGGTGGCCAGACTCCAGCGTCTCCCACACTTCTCTCAACGCCTGCAAACCGGATTCTCGCGGCAAGTGATACTCCATCTCATTAAACCGCACATTGCGCTCGCTGGCGTAGTTCTTCCACGAGCGCTCCACCGTCACCTCGTCGCCTATCGTTCGCATGTAGCTTCCAAGAATCAGCTCACGCACCTTGGGATAGTCATCCAGCCAATCCCTGGCCAGCTTCAGGTCCATCACTCCCTCGTTGGGGTCGACCTTTTCACTGGTACCGAAGGGCTCTTCTGTCAAGTCATGCACGTCGGTGTACCCCATGCCCGAGAATGGCAAAAGGTAGAATTCGAAATTGCGGTGACGATCGGCCATCTCGTCGGCCATGGCGAGAATGTCCTCAAACTCATGCCACACCGTTTCGCGCCGCAGGCGATAGGGTGCCATGTTCTGCAGTCGCACCTGCGTGATAACGCCCATTGCGCCAAGGGATACCTGCGCGGCACGAAAAATATCGGGGTTTTGATCTCGGCTGCAATCCACCAGGTCCCCGCGCCCGTCCACCAATTGCAGCGCCTGGATATAGTCGGACATACAACCGATACCCGCACCCGTCCCGTGCGTCGCCGTCGCCAGGCAACCCGCCAGAATCTGCTCGTCGATATCGGGCATATTAATCAGCGCCTGGCCGGCCGTTTCGAGCGGCTGACCCAAGTCACCCAATTGCGTTCCTGCCAAAAGCGTCGCCTGCAGAGACTCGGGGTCGACGTCCACGATGCCCGATAATCGCGACAGAGAGATTATCGTATCGTCGGTGGGCACTAACGGCGTAAAGGAATGACCGGACCCCACTGGACGCAATGTTCCTGCGGTGCCGCTAATCACCTCGCGTAACTCCTCCACAGACGCCGGGGCCACACGCTGCGCCGGATAACAGACCTGGGAACCAGACCAGTTACGCCAGGGTATGGGCCGTGCGCCAAGTGCCGGGGGGACCATCCCGCCTGTCGTGCACACAGCCGCGGCCACGAGTGCCTGTATAACACCTCTGCGTGAAATCACCGCTCACGATCCTCCGGCCATAAAGCGAATCAGTGCCTCGAATTGCTCCTCGCTGCAGTCCATGCACATCCCGAGAGGCGGCATACCCCCGGCACCATTAATGACGCTGTCGATCATGGCAGGCATGCCACGCTGCATGCGCGGCGCCCACGCGACCGCGTCTCCCGCCAGCGGTGCACCCGTAGCGGCAATGGTATGGCAACTGCGGCAACTGCGCTGGTAAATGCCGGCCAGTTCTGAGTCCCCCGGTACCAACTGCTGGCTCGCTATCTGCACCTGCCGAGTGGCCTCGGGCGTCTTATCCTGGCAGGCTGACAGCAGCGTGATAGCAGCCAGAGCCAAAAAAGTCAGCATGCGATACATGGTACACCCTCTTTAAGTTAGTCATGACTACTTAAAGTGTAGTCGCGAGGATCGGGGGCGTCAACACCGCTGATTGCCATGGAGAGTGGCGTCGCTGTTATTGAAACGCTCTGCACAGGCCGGCTGACCTCGCCGTTCAGACAGGAGTATGCTGTCGCCATGGGCAGTAGACAACAATTCCTTATTATCGCGCTTCTTTTGCACATCCCATTGTTTGCGTATCCCATACTGCGCTTGTGCCAGTGGCTGGCCTTGAGCCCGTGGCAAACAACCCTCATCTTCATACCCCTTTTCAGCAGCCAGATCGTGGCCCGACTGTACCTGCGACAGGCGAATTCCGGGCCGCTATTCTGGCTGCGCCGGGGCGCTGACCTGTGGTTAGGCGTCAGCCCACTGCTTCTCATCTCCCTGCTTTTCACAGAAATACCGGTGGCGGCGGGCTGGATCGCACCTACCCCGGCCGCCCTCGGACTGTTGGGGCTGACCGGCTTGCTGACGCTGTACAGCATTGCGAATGCCTGGAGCCCGTCGGTAGTTGAGGTGTCACTCGAGAGCCCGAAACTGCGCGAGACACTCAAGTTCGGCCAGATCACTGACGTCCACATCGGATCCCGGACCGGAAATTTCTTGCAACGTGTCATGGACAAGGTCAACACACTGGATATAGATTTTCTTTGTATCACCGGCGATTTCATCGACATGCCGGATATTGATGGATCTAAACTGGCCGCACTGACGAGCAGCACCGTCCCGATCTATTTTTGTACCGGAAATCACGAACGCTATGAAGACCTCGACCAGATCATCTCACGCCTGCAAAACCTTGGCGTACACTGCCTGCGCTCTCAAAGCGCATTGCAGGGGGAGGTCCAGATTATCGGTATTGATGACAGTGAGTGGCCTGGACAGGTGCGCAAGGAGTTGGCATACATTGATATCATGGAAAAATGCTTCGTCCTGCTGCTTTACCACCGGCCCTGGGGCCTTGGCGCCGCCGCGGAAGCCGGGGTGGACCTGATGATATCCGGCCATACCCATAACGGACAGATCGTACCGTTCAATCTGGTGGTGAAGCGGGTTTTCAAGCGCAGCATCGGTCTATTCCGGCAGGGGACAACCCACCTTTACGTCTCGCCCGGGACAGGCACCTGGGGGCCCATTATGCGCCTGGGCAGCCGCGGGGAGATCACCTTGTATGAAGTCCAGCCTGTCGGCCAACAACACGACTGAGCCACAATCAGGTAATGCCCATACACTTTTCCGCGTTGAGCCGCGGGTCAGGCCGCGAGTAAGGATCAACGATGATTGAAAAGCTGACGGAAGCACAACTGGCCGAAATCGAATCAGTCACACTGGGCCACTACAGTGATAATGCCGAGTCGTTCTGGCAGGGAACGCGAGATCACGATGTTTCGCAGAATTATGCCGCCCTGCTGAATTGCTTTCCCAAGCCCCAATCTCTGGACATTCTGGATCTCGGCTGCGGCCCGGGGCGAGATCTTGTCTATTTCCAGTCGATGGGTCATCGACCCGTAGGGCTGGACGGCAGCGCCGCCTTCTGTGCAATGGCGCGCGCAAACGCCGGCTGCAAAGTGCTACATCAGCAGTTTTTGTCCCTGTCGTTACCTGACTCCACTTTCAATGCCGTATTCGCCAACGCGTCCCTGTTTCATGTTCCGCGGCAGGCATTGCCAAATGTCTTCAGGCAACTGCATACAACCCTGATCGCAGGCGGCATTCTTTTCATTTCAAACCCCCGGGGAAACGGAGAAGGCTGGCAGGGTGAGCGTTTCGGTAATTTTATGGAGTATGACACCACCAAAGACTACCTGGAGGCTGCCGGTTTTACCCTGCTCAAGCACTATTACCGCCCCGAGGGCCTGCCCAGGGACGCACAGCCCTGGCTCGCCACGGTCAGCCAAAAGGTCGAAGCCTGCGGCAATGCGTCCGGAGCACAACTGTGTGATTGACAGAATTGTGCATTGATTGAGCACGCCCGTGACCATGCGTTAACGTAGCAGTGTGATGATTCGCCATTGGCAGAGGAGATTTTCTGGTGATTAAGCATTCCGGCTCTTGTCTATGCAGCAAAGTTCGTTTCGAAATTGGCGGTGTTTTTCATGGATTCTTCTTGTGCCACTGCTCCCGGTGCCGAAAGACTAGCGGATCCGCTCATGGAGCTAACTTATTCTCGGAGACCGCAAATTTTCGGTGGTTGGCAGGTGAAGCAAACGTGAAAACGTTTCGCGTCCCCGATTCGCGTTTTATGAAAACATTTTGCGATACCTGTGGCTCGGCGCTTCCGACCCTCGACCAGGGTCACCTTGTCGTGCCCGCAGGGAGTTTAGATAGCACTGTTGACTTGCAACCGGACGGTCATATTTTCGTAGGGAGCAGGGCAAAGTGGGATCACGACCTTGAACGTGTTCCCCGCTTTGATAGCGCTCCTGCGATGAGTTGACCGCGGCAATGAGCATTTTCCCCCGGACGTCCTGTCCGTGGACCCTGTCACCCTTTCCCTCGCTCCCCGGTTTCCTGGCGCATCAACCCGAGCAAAGAGGAACCCACGCTGCACATCGAGAGGCACTGGGTGCACTGCGCATACAATTATACGCCAAGGCAAGCGGACCACTTCGACTGGCACTCACTTTGCAGCATCGAACTCTTTGACATACCGGGACTGTGAGCCCTCGTAATTGACCACCGCAGCCTGCATATTCTCAAGCGTATTCTGCACCGAGAGCACCGCAGCACGATTGGCCATCCAGATAGGAATCCAACCACCAGGGTCGCCGTAAACCTGGTAAGTCACCATCACGCCTTGATCAGTGAGAGGGCGTAAATGCCAAAAACCGCCAAAATCAGGGACGCGCACCAGCCCATCGGCCTCTGGTGCGAACTGCGGGAAATTGGTAATCGCAATGGTAATTTCTCTGCTAACCGGATCCTGTTCAAAATCAAAACGTACCACCGTATCCCGATCGACCATCGGGAAGGGCGCGTCAACAATCCCGTAAACATACGCCTCGGGATAACCCATCTCTTGCAAGACGCGAGCACCACCACTGCGGTATACCCATTGCTCATTGAAGCTGGCATCCTTCAACAAAGCCATCACTGCATTCAGGGACGCGTCCAGACGAAGCACGCCGCGAATCTCGTCGAGGTCCGACCCCTTATAATCACGACGCTCCACCGTCAGCCTGTCCGATGAATGCACGAGCTGCCAGTCACTGCCGGCGGACAGGGGTGCGGACGCAAGAGCCACCATCACGACGAAGCAACTAAGGTCCCGCCCTCTGTTTGACTTGTTCATCAGTTGAGCCACCGTTGTCTTTTGCACATAATCGCAGAACACATTTTTTGAATAGTGGAAAGGGTGCGGGCAACCCGCGGTGGCAGATATGAAAACTGTTCATATCGTCGGGGTGACTCCATGAGAAAATAGCAAGCAGCCATCAGCGATGCCCCTCGTTAATCAGTGTTATCCAGCGGCATCAGGGTGCTGTATCCGCTCTGCGGTAAACCCTAACATCGCCCTCAGCAACATCATATCCAGCAGTGTTGCGCCAGACAATCCGGGACTGGCTATGGTGTGCGAACAATGCAATATGGAAATACAACTCAGGATTTAAATGCGTATAGGCACGGCGGCAAAGGCGCAGCTCTCGTCTGCTGTCCATGGCAAATGAGCCAGTCACCTTGAGTTTTTTTACTTTAACTGGCAGCGGCGCTGCTGGCGAGCACCCATCCCGACCAATGCTGCAGACCCGTACTCGTCCCGAGGTGATATAATTGTATTTCGCACAGATCGACTATGTTAGCCGCCAGCGTATCCGATTAAGGCACCGCGCATTGACCAAACCAGAAAAAGACGACCGCCATGCTACTGCCCGGGATTACGCTCGGTACGTGTTCGCCCGCCTTGCGCCACTCCTGGTCTTCACCTGTATCGCAACAAGTGCCTCTGCTGGGAGTGGCTACGCGGTAGAGTACGACGCTATTTTTGACCCCACGACTGGGCAGGCAAAAGTAACGCTGACAGTGGAGCAAGCAACGCAATTATTGCGCAGTGTTTCCTTTCGCATGCCTGCGGACCGCTACCTGAACATTGAAAGCGATTCGACTGTGGCACGGGATGGCAACAAAGTCACCTGGCGCCCCGGTAGGACCGGTGGTGTTCTGAGCTACGATTACGTCGTCGATAAGCAACGCAGCAACGGTGCACCGGACGCAGAGATCACTCCGAACTGGGCATTGATGAAACTCGATCACCTGTTCCCCAGTGCTAACAGCATCGCTGCTGTTGGCGCCTATTCAACGACCCGGGTAACACTGAAGGGACCAGCAGGGTGGTCCATAGAAACTCCCTACGGCGCGAGCGATGGCGAGTCTTTTTTTGTCGACGATCCGAATCGCAGGTTTGACCAACCGCGAGGCTGGATGCTTGCTGGCAACATCGCCGTTCGCAGAGACGCCATCGGTGAACAACAGCTGAGTGTAGCCAGCCCTCGTGGACTCGGTTTACACGCCAATGACATTCTCGCGTTCTTGCGCTGGACACTCCCGGAAATGAACACGCTGCTGCCCGGTGCACCGCGTCGCCTGCTGGTCGTCAGTGGCAGTGATGATATGTGGCGCGGCGGCCTGTCGGGTCGTAATTCCCTCTATCTTCATCCCGGACGACCACTGGTCAGCGGCAACCGCACCAGCACCCTGCTACACGAGGTGTTTCACGTGTTCAGTGGGCTCAGAGCCAAAAACGGCGGCGGCGCAGACTGGATTGTTGAGGGATTGGCAGAGTACTACAGCATCGCGCTGCTGCAACGATCAGGCGGTATATCCGACCATCGCTACAGAAAAGGCCTCGCTCAACTTGCCGAATGGAGCGCTGGCTTGTCCTGCGACGCAACGGATGACTCCAGTGGTGCGCGTACAGCGGCCGCCGCGCTGGTAATGCACTCGCTGGACAGGGAACTGAGGTCGCAGTCCGACGGCAGACATTCACTGGATACTCTGGTGCAGACACTGGTCGCCAACGGCCCAACGGTTACCAACAGCGGTTTCAAGACACTCGCCGGCGAACTTGCAGGGCGACCGACGCTTACGCTGGCCAATTGTCCCGGATAAGCTGCCCCCGGGCATCACCCTGACGCCAAATTGAAACCGGGGCTGGCGCATCCTGTGCACAGCCTTATAATGCCTTTCTCGGCCTTCACCACGCGTCGACCACCATATAAAAACCAGCGGGGTACGCAGTTTGAAAATCGGCATTATTGGCGGCAGCGGTCTGAATAATCCGGATATGCTCAAAAACGCGCGAGATGTTGCAGTAGAGACCCCATACGGCGCTCCTTCAGCTCCGCTGAAGGTTGGCACCATTGGTGGTGTAGAGGTTGCAATCCTGGCGCGCCACGGACGTGAGCACACGATTCCACCGACACACGTCAACAATCGAGCCAACATCGCCGCGCTTCGAGATTTTGGCTGCACGCATATTCTGGCTACTACAGCCTGCGGCAGCCTGCGACAGGAAATAGAACGTGGTGATTTTGTTGTCCTTGATCAATTCATCGATTTTACACGCCTACGCAAGGTGAGCTTTGACGATGAATTTCCAGAGGGCGGGCAACACACACCGATGCCCGACCCGTTTAACGAAGATATTCGCAAAGCCATGATAAAAACGGCTCAGCAACTAGGTATCAAGCACCACACTAGCGGCACGGTCATTACTATCGAAGGCAATCGTTTTTCTACCCGCGCGGAATCTCATATGTTTCGCGCATGGGGAGCCGACGTTATCAACATGAGTATTGCCCCTGAGTGCATTCTGGCCAACGAGGCGGGAATCCCCTACGGTGCTGTTGCCATGTCGACCGACTACGATTGCTGGAAGGAGGACGAGGCTCCCGTCTCATGGGACGAGATTTTAGAGGTATTCAGAGCAAACGTTGGGACGGTCACCGAGCTACTGATGAATACCATTCCCCAGCTAAAAATATGAGGGTAAATTCATGCCAATAAAAAGTAGAATACGAACCGTTCCCGACTTCCCCAAGAAAGGAATCATGTTCAGAGACGTCACCTCGCTTATTGCCGACCCACTCGGCTTTAAACTCTGTGTCGACGACTTTGCCCGATATTACAAGGACACAGACATTGACCTGATCGTCGGAATCGATTCCCGTGGCTTCATTTTTGGTGCAGCGCTGGCCTACGTGCTGCAGAAAGGCTTCGTTCCCGTGCGCAAGAAAGGCAAGCTGCCCGCCGAAACCGTATCGGAGGATTACGAACTGGAGTACGGCACTGATACACTGGAAATTCACCATGACGCTGTTGCAAGGAAGCAGAAAGTTCTCATTATCGATGACCTTATCGCCACGGGCGGCACCGCGGTCGCGGCGATCAACCTGGTCAAAAAACTCGGTGGCGATATCGTGGGCTTTGCTGCAGTAGTGAATCTGCCGGATATCGGCGGCAGCAAGAAAATCGCCGAGACGGGCGTAGCCGTTTATGCCCAAACTGAGTTCGAAGGAGACTAGAACTTCTAGCATGGCCCAAAGCCAGAAAACTCTTTTGAATGCGCGCAGGCATTGACGGAGGTCAATACTGAAAAACTCACAGTGGCAACAGGCACTGCTTGCAAGAAACCAGCTGGACACCACTTACCTCGATACGATACAGCACTGGTTCGCTCCCCTTGCCCGGGAGCTTGCGGCTTACCAGACGGCTGCCGATCGCCCAGTGCTCATTGCTGTTAATGGCACACAGGGTTCGGGCAAAACGACCTTATGTGATTACCTGTGCTCATCACTTCGAGAGGAGTATGGGCGGCAATGTGTCGCGCTATCTCTAGATGACTTCTATCTGACTCAGGCCGAGCGTCAGGCGCTTGCGGTCGCCGTGCATCCATTATTTATAACGCGTGGCGTGCCCGGCACCCATGATATGGGACTACTGCAATCGACCCTTGACCAACTGCTGCAGGTAAGGGACGCGCGGGCTGTCACAATACCGCGCTTCGACAAGGGTGCCGATGAACGCAGGCCAACCCAGGACTGGGACAGGGTTACTCAGCCTGTGGATATTGTGCTGCTTGAAGGCTGGTGTCTCGGCGCCACCGCGGAAAGCGAGAGAAGCCTGTCACACCCGGTCAACGCGCTGGAACGAGACGAAGATCCGCGAGCGATTTGGCGTGCGCGTGTAAACAATAGCCTCAATGAGTTTTTCCCTCCCCTCTACGACAGGGTTGACCAGTGGATTATGCTGCGGGCGCCCTCCTTTGACTGCGTTTTCGACTGGCGCCGCGAGCAGGAGCAAAAACTGGCGAATCAACCGAGCGAAAAGAGACCGAGCCATCTGATGGACGATGCGGACCTGAAACGCTTCATCCAGCACTACGAGCGGCTTACCCGTCGCTGCCTGGCCGAGTTGCCGGACCATGTCCACTACCTGCTGCAACTGAACAAGGCGCGGCACATCATCTCCCGCAAAAATTCCCGCGAGGCGGCACGCTTTGACCGCTAGTAAAGCAAAACTGGTGGGCTTCAGTGACCTGGGCGGCTCTCTATCAGACCATCTTAGCTGTAGCTCCAAGGCTGCCCGCCAGTTCAAGCGGCCTCGTTAAAGCGACGCGATAGCCGGACATGTCGCCGACTCGCCACCGGGGCACCGCTCACTGAAAAGATTTTGCGATCGACAAAAACACGGGGACCGTCCTCAAGGGTATACGCACCTGTCAACGAGTGTCGGACGCCATCTCCCCAGGCTCCGGATTGGTAAACAGGGTAATCGAGCTGCGCAGCCTCTGCAGACCCAAATTATCCAAACCCGCAACCCAATGAATCCTCACCTCATTGGTCCAACTGTGCTCCAACAATGAGGTGTCGTTATAGGGCTCACCGTACTTCTCCCGGAAGTGTTGCTCCACTGCATCAATATCGCCATCGATAACCAGCGCTATCCGCTTGACCATGGTGTTGGCATCATCCGCGTCCGTCCAGATAGAAGACACCGCTTCGCCGGAGACCGCCGGTGCTGCGCTATCTTGCCCGTCGGGGCAGGCATTCTCCTCACCGCCGGCGGAGCACACCGCGTAATCACAGCGTGCCCGTATCGATTCCCCATTGCGCACGGTATGCACCTCACAGGCGCCACCCAGTGCCTTGGCCTGATCCAGCACTTCAGTGAACGTCATGCGCGAATTCAATCCATTGATCTCATAGGCGGATTCTGCCATCACCATCGGTGCAGCCAGCGCCAAACAGAATAATGACAGTACCCTATTCGCCCTCATAACTCGTCTCTTTATCCACTGTAATTCCCCGGTCAGCTCACTATTCAACTGCCTCAAATCCACACAATAAACAAGCTGCCAAAAATCACAAGAGCACCAACGCCGTTGGTTTTAATGCTATCCTGTCGACCCAGGGCAGCCAAGCCATCATCTATTGCCAGACACGATCACCGCAGCTTAGCGAGGTACAAACGTGCCAAGTATCGATCCCCGCGACGCTTTTCCAGCTTAGACAAACCCTGTGCCTCCAAACCAGAAGCAGCCAGCTTACATCTCACTTTTTAACTACATCGCCCGAGGACTGGAGCGCGCCGATCTCAGTGTGCCGACACTGGATGCAAAACGACTCATCCACCGCGCACAGTGGCGCACCGGCCTGCGAAATTTCGGCGATGAAAATTACCGGGAGGGGCTTGAAAGACTGACCGGCGAGTTACAAGACCACGCCAAATTATCGCAGGTCGGACGACTCGGCGCACACTTCAACCTGATGGAGAACCTCTGTGTCCGACTGAACCTGGTCGAGTATCGCAGGCAACACCCCGAGATACTGACGCAAACCATTAACAAGCCTCTATTCATCTTGGGGCTGCCGCGCACGGGAACTACTATCCTGTTCGAATTGATTGCTCAGGATCCCGCCATGCGCTATCCGGCAAGTTGGGAGGTGGCAAAACCGATTCCTCCTGCACTGCGAGGAACCCATACCACAGACGAACGTATCCGGTCTGTCGACCGCTTTATGGGGCTGGCCGAGAAATTGTCCCCCGGCTTTCAGGCTATACATGCCATCGGCGCGCAACTGCCCCAGGAATGCGTCTATATTTTCGCCTCGCAGTTCGCCAGCGAGCAGTTTGGTTACATGTTCGATATACCCCAATACCGCGCCTGGGCACTGCACCGGGACATGACCGACGCCTATCGCTGGCACAGACAATTCCTGCAACACTTGCAAGCTGAGTACCGGGGTGAGCACTGGGTACTGAAAACCCCCTCCCATTTGGCTTACCTGCGCTATCTGCTCGCACAGTATCCGGATGCCAATATCGTGTGGACTCACCGACAGCCCCTGGATGCCATTGCCTCATTCTCGAGCCTCGCCACAAAACTGCACAGGGGCTTCAGCGACACCGTCAACCCCAAAGCGGTGGCAGCGCATGAAATGCAGCACTTCGCAAAGCAACTGAACATGGGCATGCAGCAACGCAGACAACTCGATCGCGGCCAGTTTCTCGATATCAGCTTTACCAGCATTTGCGAGGACCCCGTGGAGAGCATCCGGGGCATTTACCGTTATTTCGACATACCGCTAACAGGCGAGGCGGAATCACGCATGAGGGACTACCTGGCAAAACGCCCCCGCTACCTGCACGGCAAACACCATTATTCCGCCGACCAGTTCGCATTGACAGGGGCGCAGGAAAGTGCGCTGTTCGGGGACTACCTCGAGCGATTTGCGCCGCTCCTGACATAGCCCTCTCCAATCGACGCAGGTATGCGCTTGCCTCAGGGTCACCGATGCCATTCTGGCAAGCATTTTATTCATATAATTCATGCACTTACTATTTTTCAAGCGCTGTCCATTCGCCGCGCCTTGTTCGTGAACTCGCTGCGTAAAAAAATGTCAAAAGCAACGAGTCGCCGGGTGAGTGTGATCGGGTTCAAATTTCTGAACCTGAGCTGAACACGGCAGCCCTGTAATTTGGTTTCCACCGTAAAACTTTGTAATATCGTAGGATTCTCGGAACTGCCTGTAAAGCAGGCCATCGCTAAGGGAACTAGCCGTCGAGTAAACATAACAAGAGGTCTATTCCGCATGCTCAGTATCATTCACTTTCGCCGCGCATTTGCTCGTGTCGCAAAGCGCACTGTCACGTTTTTCGGGCTACTATCACTGTTTGTGGCAGCGGCGGCAACCCAAGCGCAATCGCCATCTTTCATTACCTTCGAGAGCGGCTACGTGCGACCCATCGCGCTGACGCCAGACGGCGCTACTTTGCTGGCTGTGAATACGCCGGATAACCAACTCGAAGTCTTTAACGTCACTGCCGCGGGACTCACCCATGTGGATTCCATCCCGGTGGGCATGGAGCCGGTATCCGTCGCCGCACGTAACAACAATGAGGTGTGGGTCGTCAACCATCTCTCTGACAGTGTCAGCATCGTAGATCTATCGGCGAGCCCTGCCAAAGTTATACGCACTCTGCTTGTGGGCGATGAGCCCCGAGATATCGTTTTCGCCGGCACCGGCAACACAGACCGCGCCTTCATCACCACGGCGCATCGCGGTCAGGAGATGATTGCCGAGGGATTTGATCCCCAAATCAGCACCGCCGGCGTCGGTAGGGCTGATGTCTGGGTATTCAACGCAGCCAACCCGGGTACGGGCATGGGGGGGACTCCTGTCGACATCCTGACATTTTTCGCCGATACCCCGCGCGGCCTGGCGGTAACACCCGATCGAAGCACTGTTTACGTAGCGGCTTTTTACTCTGGCAACCAGACGACTGCTATCCCTGAGACTCTGGTTTGTAATGGTTTCGACAACGCCAGTGGCTGTTCAGGCGGCGGCGTGCCTGGCCCGCGACAAAATGCCGACGGCGTCAATGCGCCCGAGACCGGCGTTATCGTCAAATACACCGACGCAAATGGCGGCCAGTGGCTGGACGCGGGCAACGCAGCGGCCACCAATGGCAACGCTAACCCCAAGGACTGGAGCGCCTTCGTTCCTTTCGACCTGCCTGACCACGATGTCTTCTCTTTCAATGCCAATACACTGGCACCCATTGACACTTTCGATCATGTTGGAACTATCAATTTCAACCTGGTCGTGAACCCGGCCACCAACGCCGTCTATGTCACCAACACGGAATCACCCAACCACATTCGCTTTGAGGGCCCCGGTGAGCATGGGGGTTCGACGGTTCAGGGGCACCTCTCTGAATCACGCATTACCGTATTGACCGGTGCAGGTGTGGACCCGCAACACTTGAACCAGCATATCAATTACAGTTTGCTGCACACGGATGACAATGCCACGACTAGTGCGACGATTGATAGCTACAAGCCCCATTCACTTGCCACACCGCTGCAGATTGTGGTCAACGCCGCCGGCGATACGGTGTACGTGGCGGCCTACGGTTCAGCCAAGATTGGCGTGTTCAATGCCAGCGATATCGAAGACCCGAATTTTGAGAATAATTTCGATCCAACCACCGAGAGCGCTAACTATATTGATACCGGTGGTGGACCGGGCGGCCTCGCACTGGATGAAGCCAATAACCGTCTCTTCGTGCTCACTCGCTTTGGCAACCAAGTCGAAGTTATCGACCTGACCAGCAATGCCACCACCGGGGTACACCCGCTGCACAACCCGGAGCCTCAACACGTTATAGACGGACGCCCGATCCTTTACGACGCAAATCTCACATCTGGCAATGGCGAAACTTCCTGTGCCAGCTGCCACATCTTCGCCGACATGGATCATCTGGCCTGGAATCTGGGTAACCCGGATGGGCACGTAACAACCAACACCCAGCCGCAGCAAGTCTTTATTCCTACAGGCAATCAAAATACCTTCCACCCTCAGAAAGGCCCCATGACCACTCAGACCCTTCGCGGGATGGCTACCCATGGATCGCTGCACTGGCGCGGTGATAAGGTCGATGGCTTCTTTGGGCTGGACGATTGTCCGGGCGGTGACGCACCCGTTAACACGAACCCAGCCGCTTGTTCGGAAGAGTTCGGATTCCTCAACTTCATCGAGGCGTTTGAAGGCCTGGTGGGCAAAGAGGGCACCATCTCAGTGATGGAAATGGAGGATTTCCGAGATTTCGCGCTGGACATCCTGTTACCCCCGAATCCCCACCAACCGCTGGACAATACATTTTCTGCTGGCGCCGCCAATGGACCCAACCTGTTTTTCAACGGCATTACGGATACTGTGGCCACCTGTGAAGGCTGTCACAGACTGGATGCCAGTGATGGCTTCTTCGGAACTGGTGGAGGCAAGACATTCGAAGGCACGCCGCAGCAGATGAAAGTTGCCCACATGCGCAATGTTTACCAGAAAGTGGGCATGTTCCGAGAGCCGGGCGACCAGGTCCGCGGTTTTGGCTACCTGCATGATGGCTCTATCGATACTGTCAAGAACTTCCTGAAAAATGGGCCGTTCTCCACCAGCAACTCCGCGGAAAATCAGCTTGAACAATACTCCATGGAGTTCCCCACCGATCTGGCACCTATCGTCGGACAGCAGATCACGCTGACCTCCAGTAATGCTGCCGTGGCAGGGCCGCGCGTCGACCTGATGATCCAGCGAGCAGGCACAAACTATAACTCGCTGATGCTCGGCGGCAATGTTCCCGAGTGCGATCTGATCGTTAAGGGTAGCGTCGGTGGAGAGGAACGCGGCCCCGTGAGGATCGCCAACGGACAATTCCGCACCGATACCGATGAGTTTTTCTCCGATGCGCAGATACGCACCCTGGCAAACTCAGAGGGACCGCTGACCTATACCTGTGTGCCACCGGGTTCTGGCGAACGGCTGGGTATCGACCGGGATGAAGATGGCGAGCTCGACGCCCTGGATAATTGCCCCGCAGTCGCCAACAGTGACCAGACCGATACCGATAACAACGGCGTTGGAGATGCTTGCGAGCCGGCGGAGATAGATACCGATGGTGACGGGATTCCCGATGCCACTGACAACTGTATCCTTATCAGTAACCCCGATCAGGCTCCGTCACTTGCTAATCCGTCCTGTGGCGCCGCTTGCGTCAGTGTTGTCTGCGGTCCTGAATTCTGCTTTAACCCCGGCCCCTAAAGCCGCGCAGTAGCGGCCTTCGGCGCGAAAATTGGTCCACCTTCTAGCCCCGTCTGTTTCAGGCGGGGCTTTTCTTTTTCAGGAATGTCAGTTGCAGTTGTCGCGACTGATGAGAACGCCACGAAATCGTAAAAAAACCTTCCCTCACCGACAGCGCTCTTTCACAATGTCATACTCACGTGGGTAATTGCCCAATCTCGTATCAGCACAACGGGCAGACACCGAAAAAGCGACACTAGAGGCGAACCTATGTACCCCGAGGGCCTATTCGGACTGGACTGGCTGAGAGTGACCATCCTGCCCGTTGCACTGTTTGGTATCGCTTTTTTCACCCTGTATCTTCGCCTCGATGGCGTGCGCGTATGGCGAGCTATCATGCTGATGGTATCGGTCGCGATAATTGCGCTTCTGGGAGCAAAACTGTTTTCGCTTTACACGCGGGGTTGGGATATCCGTCCACTGTCCCAGGAACTCAGAGGCGGCTTGCGCTATCCGGGCGCAGCCCTGGCCATTGTTTTGCTGGGTCCATTCCTGAAACGGCTTATCCTGCCGAAGCTGCCCATGACACGCTTCCTGGATGTGCTGGCCATCACGGTGTGTTTCTCGTTTGCGCTGGTGCGTATCAGCTGTTTCCTGAACGGCTGCTGCACTGGAATCCAGTGTGACGCGGGCTACTGTATCAGCTTTCCCAAAGGCAGCATGGCGTGGTACGTGCAATACCAGGCCGGTGCGCTAGCTGACCCAAGCCATGACAGCCACCCGGTGCTGCCACTAAACCTGCTATTTATGGCGGCCTCATTTGCTGTGGGCCTGTTCCTGATGTGGTTTGATGCGAAACGTAGCTACAACGGTCAGCTCGCATTGCTTTACCTGTTTCTGCACGACGGTATCAAGGGTCTGCTGGAAGCACTGCGCGAGCCTTACGTGGCTGAGCTGCAAATAACCTCCCTGTCTATCAGCGCAGCAGGGCTGGCAGGGCTGCTGCTGATCGCGTTCATCCGCCGCAGAAGGGGAGGCAATAGCGCGGGCGCGCCATGACAATACCTCTCGCGCCACAGTTATCCCGCGCCATCGAGTGCTTCTTTAATCTCCCACCGACCTGACCGTGTAGCGGGCGCGCACGCCCAGAAAAACAAACCCCGGCACAACCAGAGTTAATGTCGGCAGCGTGGAATACAGCGGCTCTGGCGTACCGCGCAGGCTGTGAACACAGTAGGTCAGGATAACGGCAAGCGCGCCCGAGCAGGCAACTCCCATGATGACTCCCGCGGCGGCGGGGTTTATCGATAGGGCGAGACGCTCGTTGAGTCGCACCAAAGCGCCCCCCGCGAAAAATGTATAGATTGCCTGCTTCGCCGCGGCGATCAAAGCCTGGTTCCAGCCATGACCGTAGTTAACAGCAAAGACGAGGCTCCCAAGCACCACAGCACCCGCCAGCGCTGCAGGGTAATCGATATGCCTGTCCAGAAAAGCGCGTAAGCGGAAGATTATATTCATTTTACAGTGTGCCAGCGCACGCCATGCGCATTGTGTCTACGGCCATGAAGCGATCCCGCATCGTATCGGTTCGAGTATAAAGGCGGATTGAAGGGCTGACCATGTTCTGTACATCCACAACGGATGTTGCGGCGGGCCAAACAGGAGGAAAGGGCTATCGATCAGTCACAGCCCGGAGGGCAGGCAGCAGTCACAAAAGACCCTTCAAGCCCCAGCGCTGTTCCTGCAGCGCTGTCGCCCCGGGGGCGAAAGTAATAGGTGGTTTCACAGGCCAGACCGGTCACGGATTCTCCCACGGCCACCGGCGTGGAGCCACTGCCAACAGCACCAAAGGCAGCGCTGTTGCCGTAATCCACCGTCACGCCGTAGTCAAATACAAGATCCGATAGCTCCCCGTTAGGATTAATCGTCGCGTTCAGTGTTGCGCCCGTCGCTGTAATCCCGGACGCTACTTCCGTGGTCAGGGTGGGTGCGGCCGACACGATGGACACTGGATAGTAGGCCACATTATTCGCGACTGTGGCCTCTGAAATCAAATTGTCATGGTCAATATAGGCACCGAGGAAATAGTTCCCCGGTGCGATACCAGGCGGAATAGTAGCCCCGAATGTAATTTCCAGCGCGCTGTCGCGACCCAGGCTGGAGGGCACTTGTCCCAGAAATTCGTCACTGCTGCTGATGATGTCGTTATCTGACAGGTAGAGGCCGATGTTGGGGGTTTCCACATCCGCCTCTCCATTATTTTCCAGAGTAATGTCCATCTGAATGGAAGCGCCAGCACCGACACGATACATCGGTTGCCCGACATAAGATCCGACAACAGGCCTTGCAGCGCCATAGTAACCCCGCACTGCACCGAAGCCATGCAAACTGTATTCCCCACTGGCACCGATGTAGCGCATCACGGTGATGCCCACGTCGCGGAAGGAATCCAGGCCGCCAGTACGCTTACCGTGCAGATCGATCAAACCATCGGATAAATCCTCGCCGGGGCCGTAATAAGCCGCCGTGCCATTGCGCGTGACATGGCTGAAATCGGCGCCCATCATATTGTAGCTGTCGCTGCTGTGTGCCATTCCGACGCAGTGCCCTCCTTCGTGCACCGCGGTGCCCGTCAAAGAACGTAAACCACCGTAGGGATAATGGCCGGAATCATCAATTGTCGTCCAGGGCTGATTCCCAAACTGCATATCCGCCTCGGAAACCTCGCATGTACTGGAGAAAAACCAGTAGGTGCACGCCGCTGTAGATACCGTATTATCGAGGTAGATTTCGTTTTCGCTGTTGCCCGAAAAATAGCTGGTGTCGCCGTTATCCACGGTGGTAATCGTAGCGTCTGAAAACTCTGTGAGGCGCTGGAATGCGAGCGAAAGTGCTGCTTTTTCATCAACCGAAAGGTTGTCGCCGTAATTAAACGTCATATCACCGCCATTAAAATCCAGCGTCAAACCATTCTGGCACGTGATGTAGTTATAAGCATGAACGTCCAGTGCGAGCAGCGATGTCAGAAGCAAGAGCGCTTTCAATCGTGTGTTCACTGGCCGCGTCCCCCGAACTTTTTAACAAGATTAACAAATGCGGCTACATCCACGGCCTCTCGTACCGCCTTCTCAACCCTGCTTTTTCCCGCCGCTGCCCTGCGCACTTGCGGGTCTGTAAGATCTACCTGATCAAACGTTTTACCCAATCGCCGGGTGCCTATCTGGATATGCTTAAAACGCGAATCCGGGTTACGGTCCACGCCGTGTGCTATGCGATAGTCGTCGCCGTTTTGCAGCGGGAACAAAATCACGCTACGGCCATCATCGCTATAAAGCTTTCCCTTGAAGACACGATAGCGTGACATCACCGATACACGTTGGAAAGGCGACGTATTTTCTGGATCGGTCTCCAGGAAAAGCACCTCCTCTTCACCGACATTGAAGTAGTGCGAATGGGACGACATCATAATCTTGTCGGCGTTATCTTTAGCAGGCCCACCCGGCTGAACCAGGGTGACTTGAGTCGCAGCGTGATTGCCCTTAAGTTCTTCGGACACAAGGAACGTCGTGTGCGTGGAAGGAACGTCCTGAACATCGTAGTGATATTCCTGAGCAAGGACGAGGCCTCTTACGACAAGATCTGCAGCACTTGTCATGCCGACCAGGTTACGCCCACCGCGCTCGGAGGGCACCCTGTCCGAAAAACCCGCGGCCATTCGCGCCGCGTCGTCTTCCCCAAAATTCGCATCGACATATTCCGGGGTTGGCTCGTTTTCCTCACCGGGAATCTGGCTCGTGGCCGTATTGCACTGCACGCCCAAGACCACGCATGCTATTACACCAAAATGCCTCAACACGAACGCCTCCGGGCTAGCTCGCCGATCCTTTTGTGAACGCCGCTTCCTGCCCACTGCACCGCAACATAAACCTGTACCCTGTCACTGATCAACGCCTTGCGGCGGTGTCATGTGTACGCATCTTAGGCAAATTGCAACGGTTTTACGAGAAACGCAGTTTAGTATTTCGGGGCAGCAATGGAAAAAACCCCGATGACCGGACAACACGAAGATGCCATGCCAAAAAGGCTGGGCTTACGCCTAAGCCGAACGGCCAATCGATACGCTGACACCAGAGGCCTCATGCAGCACTTATTTCGCGAGCGACGCTCGGCGGTATTACTTACAGACGCTTTTCTCGCGTCATTCTGCATAGGGCTGTGCGTCATAGAAGCGGCAGTGTATCGCACAGCAGTGCAAGCTCAATTTATTCCTGAAAAGCAATCGAACTAGTCGTACTTGCGTTTTTTGCAACCGGCTTGCTGGACTACTGCTCTCTCTTTTTCTGTGTTGGTTTTTATCAGGTTAGCAGACGTTAGACCCTAATCCGTCAGTTGGAGCTCACGAGAACGCAGAATCGCCTGGGCGCGGTTTGTTACGCGTAAAAGCTGATAAATGCTATGCAGGTGTGCTTTTACCGTCCCCTCTGCCATGTCCAGACGCCTCGCAATCACTTTGTTCGGAACACCCATTATTAACTGCTCGAAAACTTTTCTTTGCTTCGGCGAGAACTGCACATTTTCCTTTGGCGCTGTCATATCGGGGTGCTTGAGGTCGGCCGGCTCAAGGCCCATAAGACTAGCCGCATCGGGAGGAATGTAAGTGCTACCTGCCAACACAATCCGAATAGCGTTAATGAATATCTGCATGGAGGAATTCTTCGATACAAAGCCCTGAACGCCCTTTTCAAAACACTCTGCAATTATATCGGGCGAATACTGGCCTGAGAAAACGACAATTGGAATATCCGCGTAGTGCTCGCGGATATACACCATGCCATCTGCACCTGACACATCAGTAAGGCTGAGATCCAGAATAAGTAGTTGGTAATCGGTATCCTTCTCAAGGACATCCAATAATTCCTGAAAACTCCCTGCTGTATTCAATTCGTCGAAAACGCTGAGTGAAACCAGCGAAGTAACAAGCGCGTTGCGCACTATCGGATGATCGTCGACAATGAGGGCGCGTTGGGCCATCGCTTCTTTCCTCCAGCTCCGCGAATTTTCCAGAGCTTTTCTTCACTGTAGCAGAACACTGCTTTTCATGCTTTCCGCCAGTGGGTTAGCCAGCCGGCTCACTCGAGGAACACGCCCGCGGCAGCATAGGTTCAAACCCAACGGCAAAAATCTTTTGCAGCACGCCAAATGGAACAGCCGCTTGTGTCGCAAGCACCTCACGTCCGTGCGCACCGTTATACCATTACACCGATAAAAAAGGAGTCGCCAGACGGCCGACACTGGATAAGCCGGCCACAGCAGCAATGAGCTGCTAGGCCCGCTGAATTTGACCAACATCATCCACCCGGCAACCTATGCCATAACCCCTGGGCCTTCTGAAACCATGCTGACCCGACGTAATATTCAGAAAACGCCGGCTCAGCGGGCCATACTTTCAGAGGCCTACAGGTGCATTACTTTCGGGCAGCGCGTCTGCCGCTGTTCGCTTTTTTTCGAGACGCCTTCCTGACGGGTGTCTTGCCTTTTTTACGGGTACCCGCTTTTGTCTTCGTTGCAGACCGCCCGGATACTGATTTCCTGATCTCATCCGTGAGTTTTTTCCACGCCTTTCTGTTGGCATCAACACGCTTGCTGACAATTTTCTGAGCCTTGGTATGGGTACGCTTTGCATCGTTTTGCAGCGTCTGCAGGTCTTTCTTTGCCCGCTCAACCAGTTTCCGGAGCTCTTTGACCGCTTCGTCCCGATCGCCTCTTATCTTGCGCAGCTCACTCAGTAGCTCTCGAAGCATCTCGTACTGCTGTCGAGCCATGTCCGAATATCCATCCACCACGGCCCGGTTTGCGTTGGCGACCGCCTCCATGTTCTTGTGGGAATTCTCCAGCACATCTCCCCAGGTGTAACCCCCTACCGTGAAATCGTCGACATAACGTCCAATATCAAGACGCCGAGCGCCTGATTTCATGCTGTTTTTTGCTTTGGCCTTGGGCTTCGCTTTGGCCTTGGGCTTGGCTTTGGCCTTGGCCTTGGGCTTCGCTTTGGCCTTGGGCTTGGCTTTGGCCTTGGGCTTCGCTTTGGCCTTGGGCTTCGCTTTGGCCTTGGGCTTCGCTTTGGCCTTGGGCTTCGCTTTGGCCTTGGGCTT
>JAAENL010000141.1 GCA_024224435.1 Halieaceae bacterium | reverse complement strand
TTGTTTTTTTGGAAGGCGCGTGGCCTTGGCCGAGCCGATCACCACTCCAATGTACCGTCTGTGATTGCGCCTGAATTTCAAGGGCCAAACCGAATCGATTCACTTTATTCATGCATTCAACCAAAAGAATGATGGGACTACTTGGCCCTATTTTGTGGGAGTGGGGGGCGCTTGGCATACCGTCGGCTAAAGGGAGTGCAGTGCTTGCAAGCAGCTGGCGCTTCCATGAAAAAAATTATCAATGGGAGATACTGGTTTTAATCTACTTAACTTTCGCAGCCCGAAGATTCGCACGCTGCATTACACTTGGTTTGCCTTCTTTCTCACCTTCGTGGTGTGGTTCAATCATGCGCCAATGGTCGTGGCGATCCGTGAGACCTTCGATCTGAGCACCCCGCAGTGGAAGGCTCTGTTGATTCTCAACGTGGCACTGACCATCCCCGCACGCATCGTGATCGGCATGCTTGTCGACCGGTACGGACCGCGGAACGTCTACACCTTACTGCTGATGATGTCCGGGGTGCTCTGCACTGCGTTCGCTTTGGCTCAGAATTATGGTCAGTTGGCACTGACACGTTTCCTGATGGGCTTTATTGGTGGCGGGTTCGTTATAGGGATCAGGATGGTCGGCGAGTGGTTTCCAGCTCGCCAAGTTGGTCTCGCGGAAGGAGTTTATGGAGGATGGGGCAACTTTGGGTCCGCAGCAGCGGCGATGATATTGCCGAGCCTTGCCTTGGTATTTGGCGGCGAGAATGGCTGGCGAATCGCGCTCATCTGCACCGCGGCGATCGCCTTCGCCTATGGTATCTTCTACTATAAAGTGGCTCGCAACACCCCAAAGGGGACGACCTATTTTAAACCGAAGAAGACCGGTGGTCTCGAGGTCACCAGCAGGCGTGACTATTATTTTCTCCTCGGCATGAACGTGCCAATGTATCTCGCACTCGGCGTTTTGAGCTGGCGTCTATCGCCGGATGGAGTGGGCCTGATCGATAGCGGCACGGCGTGGGTGCTGGGCGGCGTTTTGCTGCTGATGTTCGTCTTCCAGACCTCTCAGATCTACCGCGTGAACAAAGAGATGCTGCAGAACCCGGAATCGGTACCGGAAATGCACCGCTACAAGTTTGATCAGGTCGCCATATTGGATATCAACTACTTCGTGACCTTTGGATCCGAGATGGCGGTGGTGTCGATGTTGCCGTTTTTCTTCATTGATACTTTTGGTCTCTCCCCAGTCAAAGCAGGTCTGCTCGCTTCGGGGTTTGCAGTTATGAACCTGTTGGCGCGGCCTATTGGTGGCTTGATCAGTGACAAGTTCGGCCGGCGTGCGACGATGATTGGCCTGATCCTCGGACTTGCATTGGGATACTTCACTTTGAGCATGGTAGACAGCGCATGGCCACTGGTGCTGGCGGTGCTTGCCACGATGTGTTGCTCATTTTTTGTACAGGCTGGCGAAGGTGCAGTATTCGCGATGGTGCCGCTCGTGCAGCGCAGGATGACGGGACAGATCGCCGGAATGGTTGGTGCTTATGGAAACGTTGGCGCCGTAACCTTTCTAACCGTGTATTCCTTCGTCAACGCCTCCGCATTCTTCGTCGTGATCGCGGCTTCGGCCAGCGTCACCTTCATCGCCTCGCTGTTTCTCGGCGAGCCTGAAGGTCACATGGCTGAGATCTTGCCAGACGGCACTGTGCAGTTGATTGAAGTGACATGATAGGAGAGAAAACAAAGGCACAAAGGTAGAAGGGCCAGAGAATCGCCCCTTTGTGCCAGTTTGGGAAATGCACCTCCACAGCAAAATCCAGGTTTCCTATGGCCAAGCGACCGACTCCGGACGTAAGGCGTGTAATGACGACTGTCTCGGCTGTCGACTGCCGGATGAGCCCCTCCTAACCACCAAGGGCGTGACGGTAGCCATCGCCGATGGTGTGAGCGCCGCCGAGGCGGGCAAGGAAGCGGGAGAAATCGCAGTGCAAGGGTTCCTCACCGACTATTACGACACGCCGGATTTGTGGGCGGTGAAGACCTCCGGCCACCGCGTGCTCACGGCCATCAACCGCTGGCTCTACAGTTTGGGCCGCGGATTCACGAACGCGCAACGCGGCTACGTGACCACGTTATCCACGCTCATCATCAAGTCGCACTCGGCGCATATTTTCCACATTGGGGACACTCGTGTCTGGCGACTGCGCAGCGGGCAGGTTGAGCAGATTACCCACGACCACGCATTACGGATCAACGACTGCAATACGCAACTCACCCGTGCCGCCGGCCTGAATCTCAATCTCGATGTGGATTACCACGTCACCGATGTGCGCGAAGGAGACACGTTCCTGCTCACAACTGATGGTGTGCATGAACACCTTGGCCAAGCGGGGCTTGCCGATGTGTTTACAGGCCTGAACGGTAGTCTCGACGCCACCTGTGAGGCGCTCATCGCGCGCGCCTTCGCCAATGGCAGCCAGGACAACCTCAGTTGCCAACTCCTGCGCATCGACCATTTGTCGGCGGACAAGGATGCCGCCGAGTTGTCGAGAGAGCTTCGCCAGCGACCCTTCCCACCCGATCTCGCATCGGGGATGGTTATTGATGGCTTCGCGATCGAGGCAGAAATTGACGCCAGCAAGCGTAGCCAAATTTATCGAGTGCGCGATCGCGAATGCGGCGGGCGCTTTATATTAAAAACACCGTCGGTCAACTTCGAGGACGACGAAGCGTACCTCGAGCGCTTTGTGATGGAGCAATGGATCGCACGGCGAATCAACAACCCTCACGTCGTGAAGGCGGCGCAGCTCACGCGAGACCCCACGTTCCTATACAACGTCTTCGAATACGTCGACGGCCCCACGCTTGGCGAGTGGATGCGCCATCAAACCCAGCGGGACGTGCGGCTGGTGGTGGACGTACTTCGCGGGCTCATTCGCGGGCTCAATGCCCTGCACCGGCGGGAGATTATTCATCGCGATCTCAAGCCCGACAACATCGTGCTCAATGCAAAAGGTAAACCGATTATTATCGATTTCGGCGCGTGTTTCGTTGCGGGTATTGACGAAATCGCTGCGCCACTCGAGCGCGATCATGTGCTCGGAACGGTTGACTACACCGCGCCTGAAACCCGTCTTGGTCAGCGACCTGATGGGCGCGTTGACCAGTTTTCGCTTGCGATCATCGCCTACGAAATGTTGACAGACAAACATCCCTACGGCCGGCCTTTCGAGAAAGCACAAACTCTAGCCGATTTTGCCAAGCTTCGTCACACGCCCGCCTACACGCGCAACCCCCTCGTACCCGTATGGTTAGATGGTGCGCTGCGCAAGGCGATGGACATCGACCCACACAGCCGCTACGAGGTGCTCAGCGAATTCGCACACGACCTCACACATCCGAACGAAAAATTCCTGCTCACCGAACCCATCATCAAAGGGGTCAATCAATCTCTTGCCTTCTGGAAAATAGTCGCCGTTACGCTGTTGGTGGTGGTCGCCGTGCTGCTTTTCATTTTACTGAACCCATGAAAACCCCGTTTTCCATCGGTCTTGTCTTTGCCGGATTGCTGATCCTGGCAATTTATCTTGGCTCTCACCAAATGCGCGACTTTGACCCGGCGCTGAAATGGTATGCGGTAGCTAGTGTGTTGGGCGCTTTCGCGGTGGGATACCGGTTCACGGTGTGGGCGCAACGGCCGCCTTCGCGAATGTATTTCAAGCGCGGGCTGGAACTGGCGTGGCGATATCCATGGCTATTGGTCAAGTCTGGCGGCCAAAAGATGACGGCGCAGACGTTCATCAAAGAACGCAGCTATTATCGCTGGATCATGCACTTGTGCCTTTCGGGTGGTTGCACACTGACGTTTGTTGTGACATTTCCGCTGGTTTTTGGCTGGATTCATTTTGATGTCGGCAACACGGCGGAGATTTATCAGGTGAAGGCGTTTGGCGCGGTGGTGCGCGAGTTCAGCGTGCATAGTCTCGAAGCCAAGTTGATGTTCAACATACTCAACATCGCCGCACTCTTCGTGCTGGTTGGCCTGCTGATGGCCGGCTGGCGAAGACTCACCAACGCCGGCGTGCGCGCGGTACAGAATTTCACGGAGGACATCATGCCGTTACTGATCATCTTTGCTGTCACGGCCACGGGATTTATGCTCACAGTGAGCTACAGTTTCCTGAAAGGCCATGGGCACGGTCTTCTCGTATGGGTGCATTTGTTCACGGTGGTGGTGCTGATTTTTTACATACCATTCGGAAAACTCTTTCACATGTTCCAGCGGCTCTGTTCGGTGTGCGTAAGCCTCTACAAGCAGGCTGGCGAGGAGGGCCCGCAATCGGGATGCGTGGTATGTCACGATGTGTTTGCTTCGCAGATGCATGTTGATGATTTGAAAAACGTGCTCGACCAGCTCGGATTCAACTACCGTTTTGCCACCCCTAAGGGCGAGGTGCATTATCAAGATATTTGCCCCAAGTGCCGGCATCGTTTGCTCGCGGTAAATCAAGGGAAGACACTCGGACGATAAATGGCTTTCCTAAACCTAACTGAAGACGAATACATCGAACGCTACGGCCCCACCCCGGCTTACATGTCCGAGAGAGACTTGGAGGGTGAGCCAGATAAGTTGGTGAAGACGCATTGCTGCTTCTGCGGCGTGCAATGCGGCATTCAGTTGAAGGTCAAGGAGAACAAGATTGTCGGCTTCGAACCGTGGGAGGAGTTTCCGGTCAACGAAGGCAAACTCTGCCCCAAGGGCGTGAAACGTTACCTGCAAAATGGTCATCCCGACCGGCTAACGACGCCGCTGATGCGGTCGGAAGACGGTTTCCGCGAAGCCGGTTGGGACGAGGCATTGAGCAAAACCGTTTCGGAAATCCAGCGTGTGCAGGCGACTTACGGCAGGGACGCCGTGGCGTTTCTCGGTGGCGCGTCGATGACCAATGAGAAATCATACATCAACGGCAAGTTCGCCCGCGTGGCGCTCGGCACGAGGAACATTGATTACAACGGACGACTCTGCATGGCGAGCGCCGGAGCGGCGAACAAGTTGGCCTTCGGTATCGACCGCAGCGCCAACCCGTGGAAGGACATCCCGAAGGCCAAGGTGCTGATTCTCGCTGGCACGAATATCGCAGAGTGTTTCCCAATCCTCACTGATTATATTTGGCGCGCACGCGATAACGGCGCGAAGATTATTGTCATCGATCCGCGCATCACGCCTATTGCACGCACGGCTGACCTCTTCCTGCCCGTACGCCCCGGGCGCGACAGCGCGCTGGCCCACGGCATCCTGCACATGATGATAGAATGGGGATGGATTGATGAGGATTTTATTGCCGCCCACACCAACGACTTCGACGCCGTCCGCGAGTTGGTGAAAGACTACACGCCCGCGCACACGGAGCAAATCACCGGCGTGCCCGCTGCCAGCATCGAGCAGGCTGCCGAGTTGTGGGGCACAGCCGAAACTTCCATGCTGCTGCACGCGCGCGGCATTGAGCATCACACCAAGGGAGTGGAAAACGTGCTCAGCTACATCAATCTCGTGCTCGCCACCGGCCGCATCGGCAAACCAGGTAGCGGCTACGGCACCCTCACCGGCCAAGGCAACGGCCAAGGCGGACGCGAGCATGGCCAGCGTTGCAATCAACTCCCCGGCGGTCGTGACATCAACAACCCTGAACACCGCGAGCATATTGCAAACTTTTGGGGCATCGATGAAACCAAACTGCCCCGAGAAGGCCTCACTGCCTGTGAGATAATCGATGACATCGAGATGGGTGAAATCAAGGCACTCATATCCATCAGTTTTAATCCGCTCGTGTCCATCCCTGACAGCGCACGCACTCGCAAGGCGTTGGAGAAACTCGAGCATTTCACCGCCATCGATTTTTTCCTGAGCGAAACTGCCCAGTACGCCGACGTGGTGCTCGCCGGTTCGTTGCAGGAGGAGGACGAAGGCACCGTGACCACCGGCGAAGGCCGGTGCGTGCGACTGCGTCCCGTGGTACGCCCGCCCGCTGAAGCCCGCGTGGACTGGCACATCATCGCCGACCTCGCCCAACGCCTCGGCGCCGGCCGGCATTTTGCCCACGAAACCGCAGCCGATATTTTTGAGGAACTCACCGCCGTCTCCGCCGGTGGCCCTGTCGATTACAGCGGCATGAGCTATGAACGCATTGAAAATGAGATGGGGATATTCTGGCCCTGCCCCGCACCCAATCATCCCGGCACACCGAGGTTGTTTGCCGGCGGGCGCTTCGCGCATCCCGATGGTCGAGCCAAATTTCATGCCTTTCCCTACCGCCCGCCCGCCGAGGAAGTGGATGCGGAGTATCCGATTTTTTTTACCAGCGGCCGCGTGGTTTCACAATACCTCAGCGGCACCCAAACCCGCCGCATTGGCATGTTGGTCGACCAATACCCCGAGCCGCTTTGTGAAATACACCCGCACCTCGCAGAACGTCTCGGCATCGCCGATAGCGACCGAGTGCGCGTCAGCACCCGCCGCGGCCAGATTGAGGTGCCCGCGCAGATAGTAAAAACCATCCGGCCGGACACCGTATTCATCCCCTACCATTGGCCCGGTAAAAAAGCCGCCAACCAAATCACCAACCGCGCTCTTGATCCAATTTCGAAGATTCCTGAATTTAAAGTGTGCGCATGCAAAGTGGAGAAGGCTTCCTGATGGTAGCACCAATTGATCAATCTGAACTGCCACTTGATAATTTGGAGTTTTTTATCGATCCCTCGCGTTGCATTGGCTGCCAAGCCTGCGTGGCAGCGTGTGGAGAATGCGACACGCACCGCGGCATACCGATGATCCACCTCGATTACGTTGATCGCAGCACGAGCGTACAGACCGCGCCGGTAGTTTGCATGCACTGCGAGAATCCCACTTGCGCCATGGTTTGCCCCGCCGATGCCATCAAGCAGGATGACAACGGCGTGGTTCTCAGCGCCGCGCATTCGCGTTGTATCGGCTGCAGCAACTGCACGCTCGCCTGCCCTTTCGGCGTACCCAAGCAGCAGATCGAGATGCAGTTAATGATGAAATGCGACCTGTGCTACGACCGAAGCAGCGTCGGTAAAAAACCCATGTGCGCCGCCGTTTGCCCAAGTCAAGCGCTCCACTATGGCTCACGCACTAAGGTGGAGGCTCATCGAGGGGAGGTCCCCTGCAATAAATTTCAATTCGGTGATCAGACTGTGAAGACCAAAGTAAACATGATGACCGCGCACGGGTTGGATACCATACCGTTCGACGTTGCGGACTTTATGCCCCAAGGCAACCTAGCCGCCTTCGGCCGTGAACGCATAGGCTCACCTGACGCCGCTGAAGACACAGTATGGGAGGATTTACCAGCATGAGCGAGCCAAGTTATCGAATCAGTTATCCTGCCGGTCAAGCAGCTGAGCATCGCGCTTCACGCCGACAATTTCTGCAGTTCTTTGGCATAGGCGGCCTTGCTGTTGCCTTAGTCTCATTTGCCAAGAAACTCCTTGGCACCGAACCGAAAAAAAAAAATCAAACCAATTGAAGTTGCCTCCGCTACGGAACCGTTACCCTATGGTTACCATCTTTTTCGTTATCCCACCGACAACGACCCCGCCATTTTGGTGCAACTAAAAAATGGTGACTATCGTGCCTATAGCCAGCGCTGCACGCATTTGCAATGCCCTGTACTTTTCAAGTCGGAAACGGAAAAATTACATTGCCCATCCCACAAGGGATGGTTCAACGCGAAGGACGGATCGGTGCTCTCCGGTCCACCCCCCAAGCCACTGCCAAAACTAAAGGTAGAATTACGCGGTGAACGGATCTGGGTGAAAACAAACTGAAGATATAACTATGGAGCCACAAAAAAAACTATTGATCGTCGGAAACGGCATGGCAGCAGCGCGGGTAGTCGAGGAAATTCTAAAGCGCGCAAAGGATCAATTCGATATTACGATGTTCGGCGCAGAGCCCTATGGAAACTACAACCGAATTCTACTTTCGAATGTCCTGAACGGCACACAGTCGGCGACCGATATTTTCATGAACCCACTGGCGTGGTACGAGGAAAATAACATCAAATTGCACGCTGGAGTAAAGGTGACGCAAATCGATCGAGAGAAACGGATTGCGGTGGGCACACCGCTAACACCTAATGCCATCGCCTACGCGACGGACAGCGAGAAGGCCAAGATGCCAGTCGTGAAAGAGACCTACGATCATGTCATAATTGCGACAGGATCACGCCCTTTTGTTCCGCCGATGGAGGGATTTGGAGATACAGGCACGTTTCTATTCCGTACAATCGACGATTGTGCCCGTATTGCGAATTACGCCAAAGCACGCAAGCGAGCGGCTGTGATTGGGGGCGGATTGCTGGGCCTGGAGGCAGCGCGTGGGTTGTTGACCCATGGTGTAGAAGTGACTGTCATTGAGGCATGCCCACAGTTAATGGCCATGCAGTTGGATGCCGAGTCGGGAAATCTGTTGCGTGCGTCCATCGAGGGCATGGGCATTAAAGTTCTTACGGGTGTCCTCACCACGAATATTGTCCGTGATCATGGTGAAATCACACGTTTGGATTTCAAGGATGGCTCCTCGCTTGACACGGACATGGTGGTGGTGAGTTGCGGTATCAGGCCGATAACCGAAGTCGCAGTGGCATCAGACCTTAAGGTTAGCCGTGGCATTACAGTCGATGACCAGATGCGCACTAGCGACCCTGACATCTTTGCATTGGGCGAATGCGTAGAACATCGTGAGGTGATTTATGGGCTGGTGGATCCAATTTGGAAACAGGCTAGCGTGCTCGCAGATGTCATCACCGGAACGGCACCGGACTCAGCTTACGAAGGTTCGAAGCTGACTGCGAAACTCAAGGTCATGGGCGTGGACCTAGCTTCGATGGGCGACACGGAACCTGCATCGCCAGAAGACGAGGTTGTTGTTTACCGCGAACCTCGGAGTGGAATTTATAAGAAGCTCATTATCAGGGAGGACAAAATCGCCGGTGCCATCCTACTGGGTGACACGGAGCGTGCTGAAACGTTGATCCAGATATTCATGAGCGACCAAAAGACGCCGGGCCGGCGTGCAGATCTGCTCTTTCCTGCAAGTGATGGACAATCACTTATTCAGGTTCTGGAAATGCCTGACAATATCCAGATCTGCAATTGCATTGGAGTAAGCAAAGGGCAAATCGTGGAGGCCATACAAAATGGGAACAATAGTCTGGTGAAGGTCTGTTCTGCCACAAAGGCTGGAACGGGGTGCCAATCATGTAAGGGGGTGATCGCCCAGTTGATCGAGGCTTACCGGGACGCAGAAGCTGAAGACTTTGAGGAACACTACTATGTGCCCGGGGTACCACTGGAAAAGTCAGAGCTCGTGATGAAAATCCAAGCTAAGGGGATTAAGTCAGTCAGCGAAGTCTTCAGACAACTTGGAGGAGGAGTCGAGCACGCAGCAAGCAAAGTAGGGCTTGCTTCGCTCCTAAAGACGCTCTGGGCAGACGAATACATCGACGAGCGTGATGCTCGATTCATCAACGACCGCGTGCACGCAAACATCCAGAATGACGGAACGTTTTCAGTTATCCCGCGCATCTACGGCGGCGTGACTTCGCCCGATGAACTGATGCGTATCGCTAAAACTGCGATAAAGTACAATGTTCCCATGGTCAAATTTACTGGCGGCCAGCGTATTGTATTGCTCGGCATCAAGAAGGAAGACCTGCCCGGCGTGTGGAAAGATCTTGGAATGCCCAGCGGACACGGCTACGCAAAGGCATTTCGCACCTGCAAAAGCTGCGTAGGCACGGATTTCTGCCGACATGGATTGGGCGATTCCATCACACTGGCGCAGAAGATCGAACGACGGTTCCAAGGTGTGGAGTCGCCACACAAGATGAAACTCGCCACGGCCGGATGCCCTC
>JAAENL010000140.1 GCA_024224435.1 Halieaceae bacterium | reverse complement strand
TGCTGTCGGCAAGTGCAACACGAATTACCACGGCATGGGATCTGGCTTTCAACTCGGCGCCAACAGCTAGCACCTCACCTAGAGTCTCAGTTCCCGCTACAGTAAGCGTCACTAGGTCACCGGGAGAGAGTGAAGCGGACAGTTCTCCGGGCACACCGATATGTGCTTCCATTCGTCCGATTTCCAGCAGTTTTAATACCGGCACACCCGGCGCTGCGGCACTGCCCACCTCCATGAATCGTTCAGAAACAACACCGTCAAACGAGGCAATAAGCGTTGCCTTTTGTATACGTACGTCATTGCCGTCCAGGGCCGCCTCGAGCCTTCGCAGCTCGGCTTCTGTTGCATCGCGACTCGCGACTAGTTCATCACGCCGCTGCCTCGACGCGTAGCCCTCGCTCTCCAGTGAGGCCTGTCGCTCCAGATTAGCCAGGATGAGTCGTCGAGTCGCTGTTGCCTCGACGACCTGTGCCTCCAGCTGCCGTCGTTCCACCTTGAGAAGTGACTTATCCAGGCTCGCCAGTTGATCGCCCGCGGCCACACGATCGCCCTCGTCAACTGGGAACAGCTTTATAGTGCCTCCCAGTTCGAATCCGACCTCGGCGGACTGGGCAGGCTGAACGACGCCGGTAAAGCTGCGCAGAATTTCAAAGCCGGGTTGTTCCACTACTTGGTAAGCTGTAACAGGCTGATAGACGACCGTCCGATCTGCTGTACTGTCGTTGAAGCACGCTGTTTGTATGAGGACAAGCGCCGTCGCGAAGGCGCGGTAAATCGTTCGCATGACGCGGACCACCCAGTTATCTGGACTTACGAGGAAAATAAACAGGTGATATACTAGACTCGCGAGTCCAGAATATCAATAAGGTCCAATGAAAATGCGTGGTAGGCCTAAATCGGATCAAAAGCGGCGTCAGATACTGGGGGCGGCCGTCGAACACTTTCTCACCGAGGGTTACGGAGCAACAAGCCTTGACGCGGTAGCGAAAACCGCTGGTGTTTCCAAACAGACGATCTATAGCCACTTCGAAGGAAAGTCGGCCCTGCTGGAGGAATGCATTCAAGATCGCTGCCGCGAAGGTATTCTCGCCGATGAGGCACTCGATTTTAATGAGCCGCCTGAGCTGTTCCTGCATAGCTTTGCTGCGCGCTTTATCGATACTCTTTGCGACAGCGATCCCATTAACTTGTGGCGGCTGTGCGCAGCAGAGTGCGAGCGCAATAGGGAGATCGGCGAGGTCTACTTCAATTCAGGGCCGCGCGTCGTGATGGACGCGGTAGCACATTATCTTACCTTGGCAAATAAACGTGGCGACCTAGTGGTACCCGACCCGACGCTGGCTGCAGCGCAATTTCTCTTTATCGTAAAGGGCCTGCCAGTGGACACTCAGATACTCAACTTGAAACGATGGCCCTACAGCTTTTCAGCTCAGGAATATACAGAGGCTTCGGTAAAGCTTTTTCTGAACGCACATCGG
>JAAENL010000139.1 GCA_024224435.1 Halieaceae bacterium | reverse complement strand
GTGCTCATCCACGTAGAAGGTATCGTGCATAGCCCGTGCGGGGTGGTGTGCCGGGATATTGAGTGCTTCGAAGTTGTGGTAATCGTCTTCGATCTCGGGACCCTCTACTACCTCAAAACCGATTGCACTAAAAAAGTCCTCCATGCGTTCGATAGTCCGTGTCACCGGATGGGTTCCGCCAGTACCCTGACCGCGCCCTGACAGGGTGACATCAATTACTTCCTCCGCGAGCCGCGCATCGACGGCCGCCGCTTCCAACACCTGCTTGCGTTCGCCTATCAGATCCTGCAATTCTTGCTTCACCACATTGATACGCGCGCCCGCTTCCGGCCGCTCCTCGGCAGAAAGCTTGCCCAGCCCTTTCAGTAAAGCTGTGACCTGCCCCTTCTTCCCCAGGTACTCGACCCGCAACTGTTCCAGCCCACTGCCGCCTTCCGCTGCCGCAATGGCCGCTCTGGCTTCTTTAGCAAGTTTTTCAAGGTTTTCCATTTAATCAGTCTCTGAACTCGTCCAAGTGAGACGGCTAGTCGCTCTACTTTTACAAGCGCACTGCATTTTGCTGCACCCGCTACAAAAAAAAAGGGAAAGAGCACCGCCCTTTCCCTTTTAGTATTACCTGTCGCCAGCGAACCGCTTTCGCGGTAGGGGTGGGCTTAGGCCAGCGCGGCCTTCGCTTGCTCCACGATCGCTGCAAAAGCCGGCTTATCGTGCACCGCCAAATCCGCCAACACACGACGGTCTAGCTGCACATCGGCCCTTTTCAGGCCGTTGATCAGTCGGCTATAGCTCAGGCCGTTAGCGCGGGATTGGGCGTTGATGCGCGTAATCCATAGCGCTCGGAACTGACGCTTGCGCTGACGGCGATCTCGGTAGGCATACTGTCCGGCCTTGGTGACCGCCTGCTTTGCTACCCGAAATATCCGGCTACGTGCACCGTAGTAACCCTTGGCCTGCTTCAATATCTTTTTGTGACGGCGACTTGCCACCACACCACGTTTTACGCGAGGCATTTGTCTTCTCCTTTACTGTCTGATAACCGATTACTTGGCACGCAACATACGATCGATAAGTACTTCATCGCTCTTATGGATCATAGAGGTACCGCGCAGCTGTCGCTTACGCTTGGTCGTCATCTTGGTCAGGATATGACTCTTGTGGGCGCTTTTGCGCTTGTAACCGCCGGCGGTTTTTTTGAACCGCTTGGCAGCCCCGCTGTGAATTTTTGCTTTAGGCATAATTAAATACTCCGCATTTGCGTTGTTAAATGTTTAAGAGACCAGGGCATTCACGAGCCACTAAGTCTTCTTCTTTGGCGCGATAACCATTGTGAGCTGCCGACCTTCCATTTTTGGAAATTGCTCGACAGCGCCCAATTCGACCAGATCAGCTTCTACTCGTTTGAGCAGTTCCATGCCAATTTCCTGGTGAGCCATTTCACGCCCGCGATACCGCAGGGTGACTTTGGCTTTATCGCCATTTTCAAGGAAACGTGTCAGGTTGCGTAGTTTTACCTGGTAGTCTCCCTCTTCCGTCCCTGGACGAAACTTCATTTCTTTTACTTGCGTACGCTTCTGCTTCTTGCGCTGCGCCGCCTTCTGCTTCTTGATCTCGAAGACATGCTTACCGTAGTCCATCAACTTACAGACCGCAGGGTCTGACTCAGCGATCTGTACGAGGTCCATGCTTGCAGCTTCAGCCGCCGCCTGAGCTTCGCTCAGAGCAACAATACCTACTTGCTCACCTTCAGCCCCTACCAACCTAACTGGGTCTGCTGTGATCTGGTCGTTGATGAGCGCCTTCTTGGCGCCCTTGCCGTCCTTCTTAATTCTGATTCTCCAATGCAATGCGACCATGACGAGCAACATCGTTGGCAAGGCGCTCAGTAAACGCATTGAGATCCATTGATCCCAAGTCCTCACCACGACGGGCACGCACGGCCACCGTCTGTGATTCCACTTCTTTATCCCCCACTACTAACAGGTAGGGAACCTTCTGAATTGTGTGCTCGCGGATTTTAAAGCCGATTTTCTCATTTCTCAAGTCCGAAATGACCCGAAAGCCATTGTTTTTCAACGATTCTTCGACTTTCCTGGCATAATCGGCGTGTTTATCGGTGATATTGAGCACCGCCGCCTGCGTTGGAGCCAGCCACGGAGGAAATTCTCCCTCGTAGTGCTCGATCAAAATTCCGATAAAACGCTCGAAAGACCCCAAGATAGCGCGGTGCAACATGACCGGCACCTGGCGGGTACCATCCTCCGCTACGTATTGTGCGTCCAGCCTCCCCGGCATAGAGAAATCGACCTGAATAGTACCCAGCTGCCAAACCCGCCCGATGCAGTCCTTTAGGGAAAATTCAATTTTCGGACCGTAGAAGGCCCCCTCTCCCGGCAGCTCTTCCCAGGGTAGTTGCTGGGCATCCAGCGCGTCGGCCAGCGCCTTTTCGGCCCGATCCCAATCCGCGTCCGTGCCCACTCGCTGCGCAGGACGCGTGGAGAGACGATAGATGACCTCCTTAAAACCAAAGTCGTCGTAAACCGCATGGAGGACATCGATAAAGGCAGAGACTTCTGGCTGTATTTGTTGCTCAGTACAAAAAATGTGGGCATCGTCCTGCACGAAACCCCGAACCCGCATAATGCCGTGCAAAGACCCGGAGGGCTCATTGCGATGACAGGAGCCAAACTCGGCCAGACGCAGAGGCAGATCGCGGTAGGACTTGAGCCCCTGGTTAAACACCTGAACATGACAGGGGCAATTCATCGGCTTCACGGCGAAATTCCGCTCTTCCGATTCCAGCATAAACATATCGTCAGCAAACTTGTCGGCGTGCCCCGACTTCTCCCACAGAGACAGATCAACTAATTGAGGTGTCCGAATCTCCTGATAACCGCTATCTCGCTGTATGCCTCGCATATACTGCTCAATAGTCTGGTAAATACTCCAGCCAGCAGGATGCCAAAACACCATTCCGGGCGCCTCTTCCTGCACGTGAAACAGGTCGAGCTTGCGAGCAATTTTACGATGATCCCGCTTTTCCGCCTCCTCAATGCGGGTCAGATACTGCTTGAGCTGCTTTTTGTTCGCCCAGGCCGTGCCATAAACACGCTGCAACATTTCATTGCTGGAATCACCTCGCCAGTAAGCGCCGGCCACCTTGGTCAGTTTAAAAGCCTTGAGCTTGCCAGTGCGCGGCACATGCGGGCCACGGCACAGATCCATCCAGGCACCTTGCTGATAAAGCGTAATTTCCTCGTCTTCGGGTAAGTCCTCAATGATCTGAACCTTGTAGTGCTCGCCCATATTGCGGAACAATTCCACCGCTTTCTCGCGACTGACCACGATACGCTCGACGGGCAGGTCATCCGCTACCAGCTCTTCCATACGCGTCTCGATTTTTTCCAGATCCTCTGGAGTAAACGCGTGCCCGGTAGCAAAATCGTAAAAGAAACCGTCATCAATCACAGGGCCGATCGTCACCTGTACGCCCGGGAACAGCTCCTGCGTGGCCATCGCCAAAAGGTGAGCGGTGGAATGGCGGATGACCTCCAACCCCGCCTCGTCGCGATCAGTAATAATAGCCAGCTGAGCATCGCCGTCCACCACATGGGAGGTATCGACTTCCCGACCATTCACGACGCCAGCCAGAGCGGCCTTGGCGAGACCTGGACCAATATCAGCGGCAACATCGTGGACTGAAACAGGGTTATCGAACGAACGCTGGCTGCCGTCCGGCAAGGTAATTACGGGCATTTGGATTCCTCTATCAGTGGTGGCCCCTACCAAAGGCCACATGCAGGTTGAATGGGCCGCATATTGCCCGAAACAGCGGCCAATGGAAAGCCCGTATCGAGGGTATATGTGATCGCAGCAACCTGAAAAGAGGCGCCGTCATCAGATATGAGGGCATGCCTGCCGGTTGCCTTTCACCCTGATCAATCGCAATACGGGCAGTGCCCCTGCTTGGCATCCCTCATGCTGCACGAGTGCTGCAGAATCGACACCGGCGGGTATCACAGCTTGGCTACCAAGTCAGCAGTCGAAGAGACAACTTTACGGTTTTCATCCGCTGCAGTGTGCTTGCGTGTTGCATTGCTGTGCGTTGTCAACTCAGAAACGCAGCCTGTTTCAATTCGGCCAACTGGTCTCGCAGAGCGGCAGCCTCCTCAAATT
>JAAENL010000138.1 GCA_024224435.1 Halieaceae bacterium | reverse complement strand
TGGTCTGGCGCCTCATCGGCACTCAGTGGGTTGCCCGACTTCACCGATATTGTGCGCGAGAAGTCGCCTGCGGTCGTCAAGATTCTGGTAGAGCAGGCCGAGCCCAGCCTGGCCGATCAGAGCCCCCAGGTACCCGAGGAGCTGCGTCGATTTTTTGAATTCAGAGACGGTCCGCCGCGCGGTCAGGAGCGCATGGGCTTGGGGTCTGGTTTTATTATCTCTGAGGACGGCTACATTGTGACTAATAACCACGTTGTAGAAGGGGCGGATAGTGTGCTCGTGCGAATGATCGATCGCACCGAGTATACCGCAGAAATTGTGGGTACGGACCCGCGCTCCGATCTCGCCCTGTTGCGGATTGATGGCTCAGACCTGCCGATGGTAGAGATTGCCGATGACGATGCACTGGAGGTCGGCGAATGGGTGTTAGCTATCGGGAGCCCATTTGGCCTCGATTATTCTGTATCTGCAGGCATTATCAGCGCAAAAGGGCGCAGTCTGCCGACCCGTGAAAACGAGAATTATGTGCCCTTTATACAGTCTGATGTAGCAATCAACCCGGGGAATTCGGGTGGGCCTTTATTCAATCTGAAAGGAAAAGTCGTCGGCGTCAATTCGCAGATTTTTACGCGTAGTGGCGGTTCTATTGGTCTTTCGTTTGCCGTTCCCGCACCTGTCGCCCGCAACGTGGTGGAGCAGCTCAAGGAAAAAGGTCGTGTTACTCGAGGATGGTTGGGCGTGACGATACAGGACGTCGATAAGAGTTTGGCGGAGTCATTCGGCCTGACCAGACCTGAGGGAGCTCTGGTAGTTTCTGTATCACCGGGCAGCCCGGCGGAAGATGCGGGCCTTGAAAGTGGCGACATAATTGTGACATTTGATGGCAGCTCGATCCCTACTTCTGCGTCGCTGCCACATATCGTTGGGTTGATTACGCCGGGTAAAGAAGTCGCAGTTGAGATCGTTCGCGACAGGAAACGAGTTACTCGGGAAGTGAAGGTAGGCGGGTTGGACGCGGATGAGAAACAGGTCAGTGGCAACGGTAAGTCGGATGCTGCCGGCGGCGGTCGACTGGGAATGATAGTTGAAGCGGTCGATGCTCAGAACCTGGAGCAGAACGGCATTAGTGGCGGCGTTATTGTTCGTCGAATAGTGCCCGGTTCATCCGCCGCAGAGGCAGGAATCAGGGTGGGAGATCTTATTACTCTGGTGAATACTCAACCAATAAAGAGCGTGAAGGTGTTTGAGTCGGTCGTCAAAAAGCTCAAAGGGGGGCAATCCGTGCCGCTGCGCCTGATTCGTCAGGGTTCGCCCCTGTTCATCGGGCTGAAAGTGCCCAACTGAGTGAGGCGCGCATAGCCTTAAGACCAGGCGCCTCTGTGGCGGGGGGATCATGGCGGTGGCCGCCACGTTGGGGTACAATCGCGGGCCGTTTGCGTTTCTTCAAACCGTCAACCAGCTAACCGAGCTTACGAGTGAGCGATCTCAACCTCATCCGCAATTTTTCTATTATTGCCCACATCGACCATGGTAAGTCGACCCTGGCCGATCGCTTTATACAGCACTGCGGCGGTCTCAGTGATCGCGAAATGGATGAACAGGTGCTCGACTCAATGGACATTGAGCGCGAACGGGGTATTACAATCAAGGCCCAGAGTGTCACGCTGGATTATCCGGCTCAGGATGGCAACACGTACCAGCTTAACTTTATTGATACACCGGGTCATGTCGATTTCTCCTACGAAGTATCACGCTCTCTTGCCGCCTGCGAGGGAGCTCTGCTGGTTGTCGATGCGGGACAGGGGGTAGAGGCGCAGTCGGTCGCGAACTGCTACACCGCGATTGAGCAGGGCCTGGAAGTATTGCCCATTCTGAACAAAATGGACTTGCCGCAGGCCGACCCTGACAAGGTGAAGCTTGAGATCGAAGAAATTATCGGTATCAATGCCAGCGACGCCTGTCTAGTGAGTGCAAAATCTGGCCTCGGTATTGAGGATGCTCTGGAAGGTATTGTCCGGTCCATACCGGCGCCAGAGGGCGATCGTGACGCGCCGTTGCAGGCCTTGATCATCGATTCCTGGTTTGATAACTACCTGGGTGTTGTTTCACTGGTGCGCGTGAAGCAGGGCGTACTCAAAAGGCGTGACAAGATTATAGCCCACTCTGTTGGAAGGGCTCAGCAAGTTGATAGTCTCGGTATTTTTACGCCCAAACGGGTGGAGCAGGATTGTCTGCGTGCTGGCGAAGTTGGCTTTGTCGTAGCGGGCGTCAAGGATATTCACGGGGCTCCTGTGGGCGATACCCTAGTGCATGCAAAACAGGTCGATATTGCGCCCTTACCGGGATTTCAGCGTGTGAAGCCGCAGGTTTATGCGGGCATCTTCACGATATCTTCAGACGATTATGAGGACTTCCGGGACGCACTGGCCAAGCTAACGCTTAATGACGCCTCGCTCGAGTATGAACCGGAGAGCTCGGATGCTCTGGGGTTTGGGTTTCGTTGTGGCTTTCTCGGCATGCTGCATATGGAAATCATTCAGGAGCGCCTGGAGCGAGAATACAATCTCGATCTCATTACAACGGCACCGACCGTAATATATGAAGTGCTGAATAAAAGCGGGGATATTGTGCTGGTTGACAATCCCTCGGCTCTTCCAGACATGGCGGATATTGAAGAAATGCGTGAGCCGATAGCGCGTTGTAATATCCTCGTGCCCCAGGATTATCTTGGTAATGTCATTACGCTATGCGTCGAAAAGCGCGGTGCTCAGCATGATATGCAGTTTTTGGGAACACAGGTGTCGGTGGTATACGATATTCCGATGGCTGA
>JAAENL010000137.1 GCA_024224435.1 Halieaceae bacterium | reverse complement strand
CTCGGATCTTGCGGAGCGTATATACTAAATAGTTTGATGTCTCCTATCGTCATAACCGTGCATGCACCAGGCAGGTCTCTCCTCGCTATAATTGCAAAGGACGCATCGCTACACTTGGATTGTTTCGCTACTATGGCTGTTCCTCCGCGGGCCCGCGCTCCGGCAGGCCTTGGGTTGAATCGCCACACCAATGGGGTTTGGCATGCTTCGAGTAGGCGGCTTGCTTTTGCAATTCCGTCCTCATCGAGTTGGTGCTCTTGTAGAAGTAGAGCGTCGTACTTCGAGTGCTCGAAAAGGCCAATGGCCTCTTTCAGCCTGCCGTGAGTGGAGAGTATTTGTGACCCTCCTATGTTCCACGTAAGTATGTTTAGTGTATCTAGCGGGCCTTCGCCCGGGTACCCTAACGTCGAGTCAAACTCTAACGTGTGTATTCTGTTGTGCATACCTTCCATGTCCTCCTCTTGCTCTTCTGCCGGCATCGCCTGGCGGCTGTAAAGTCCCGCCATGCATGTGGCGTCCAAGTTGTTAGGCAGCCCGTCGAGCCTCTCGTGCTTGCCGACCGCGTCCGCGGCGGCGATCTTGTCGTGCGGCTGCACGGTCTTGATGTCTTCCACGTGCATGAAGAGGCAGTTGGGAATGGTGCAGTTGCCCTTCTTCGCCTTGTAGAACCAGCACTTGCCGGCGTACGTGAAGTCGTGCCAGCGCTTGCACGTCTTGTTCCGGCGGCACGGCCTGCCTTCGATGATGTCCGGGCAGATCTCATTCAGCTTGCCCATGCTCGCCTGGGCCTGGGAGCGCTCTTCGAAGTTCATCTTGCGCTTCTGGGTGACACCGCTGGCGGCGTTCTCAGCTTTAAGGAGCTGGCGCTCCCGCTGCTTATACGCCGTGCACGTTGGCGGGCAATTGGTGGATCCATCTTTGTGGAACGATGTGAGACACTTACCGCACATCGCGAGTTGCGCTGCGGTTTTGTTGTTAACAGTGACAGTCACTGGGTAGTAT
>JAAENL010000136.1 GCA_024224435.1 Halieaceae bacterium | reverse complement strand
TGAGAGGCAACCAGAGCGACAGAAAAATCATCTTGCAGGAAGGCGGTGCTCAGGCAGGCAAAACTGATGACAACGAACACGAACTGCCCCACTGCAAGCCCCGGTGCGAGTGCCATAAAAACGGCATTTCCACGCCATACTCCCCAAGCTGGCAGTGCAACCAGCAATACCGCGAGACACAGGGCGATAATGAGGGCGAAATGGCCTACCTCAGGAATCATCTGGTCTGCCCCTTTTTGTCATATCCGGATTTTTCCAGTGCCTCCGCCACCTCCGGCGGCATATAGTTTTCATCGTGCTTTGCCAACACTTCAGTCGCCTGCAGTACCCCATTTTCATCAAGCTTGCCCGCGGCAACAGCGCCCTGACCCTCGCCGAAGAGGTCAGGCAAAATGCCTGCATACACTACCGGAACCTGCGCTTCATAATCGGTGAGTACGAAGGTGACTTCCAGACTGTCCTGATTCCGCTGCACACTGTCCTCGAGCACCATCCCACCAACCCGAATAGACTGCCCGACGGGCGCTCCGCCAGCAGCCACTTCCGCAGGCGGGAAAAACAAATTGATGTTGCCGCGCAAGGCGTAAGTGACCAGGCCTGCCGCGACACTGGAAAACAGGACCAAAAATAAAACGAGGATCAGTCGCTGCTTACGTACAGGATGCATTAGCGAGGCCCCTCGCGAGTAGCGTAACCGCTTTCCTGGCGAGCCAGCTCAGTGGCAACCTGACGTAACAATCGCCGTCGGCGCAGCCCGGGCAGCAGCAACACCGCGCTTATAATCAATAACGTCACGAAGTAGGCGACCCACACGAAACTGCCGTGGCCGTCCATAGAAAGCGCCGCTTGCACACTATCAAAATACATCAGCGCGGCCCATCCGGTTTGACAAGCCTACGCACCCAAGCGGTACGGGATTCTCGCTGCAATAGTTCCGCGCGCATATTCATCAACAGACAACAAGTGAAAAGCGCATAAAATGCGCCAATCATGAGTAGCAACGGATACAGCATACTGCTGTCAATGGCCGACTCCCCGGAAAACTTAATCGACGCCGGCTGGTGCAGGCTGTACCACCAGTCAACGGATTTATAAATAATCGGAATGTTGACCATGCCAACGAGAGACAATATGGCACACGCCCTGCCTGCAGCCTCTTTATTGTCGAAAGCTTCATAAAGCGCAACCACGCCCAGGTAGAGAAACAGCAGTATCAGCATGGACGTAATTCTGGCGTCCCACTCCCACCAGGTGCCCCACGTCGGCTTACCCCAGAGCGCACCGGTAAATAATGCAATGAAGGTCAGTGCTGCCCCAACGGGCGCAGCCGCTTTCATCGCAACATCGGCCATTTTCATGCGCCAGATCAGGCTGACGGCGCCGGCGATTGCCATCACGTAGTAACCCGCGAGCGCGACAACCGCGGACGGCACATGAATATAAATAATGCGGTAACTATTCCCCTGGCGGAAATCAGGCGAAGTGAACAACAAACCCCAAGCTGCGCCCACCAACAATGCCAAAATCGTGAGCGGCAGCAACCAGCGCACGATAGCGCCGGCGATACCATACAACCACGGAGGCGAGCCTAATTTGTGAAAGAAAGTCCACATAACGGTGAGATTATACAGTCCCTTCTGTGCCGCACCAATGCGGGAAGACAATGGACACGGATTCAGGCATCAATACTAATGCGCAAACCTGCAGCGGTCGCGAGCGGGCCTAACGCAATTGCCAAAGACAACATAGCGCCGAGCAGGGCTAAAAACGGCCCCACAGGGGCACCTGATACGGCGGCCTGCACCGCAGCAGTGCCAAAAATGAGCACCGGGATGTAAAGCGGGAGAATCAGCAGTGAAATTAGCATTCCACCGCGTTTAAGCCCGACGGTTAACGCTGCGCCAATACCGCCCACCAGACTCAGCACAGCGGTACCCAGCGCCAGACTGACCATCAATGTACCCACAGCCTCCGCCGGTAAATTCAACATCAATGCGAAGACCGGCGATACGAGTGCCAACAGCAACCCGGTTACGACCCAATGTGCACACAGGTAGGCAAGGACTGATAGGTAAAGCGGTTGTGGCGCTAACAGCAACTGCTCCAGGCTGCCATCGTCGAAATCGCTACGAAATACGCTGTCGGAGGTGAGCAGGCTGGACAGCAGAGCAATAATCCATATGGCGCCCGGCGCAATCATGGCGAGCTGCTCACTGGCCGGACCGATCCCAAGAGGAAACAGCGCCACAACGATAGCAAAAAACACCAAAGGGTTGCCTATTTCGATGGGGCGACGAATCGCCAGAGACAATTGTCGCCGCAACAACATCAAACAAAACTGCAATGTCGTGGGTGCACTCAAGATATCCGAGCGCCATCTAGAGACAGGTGATGAACAGTATGGTCGACATGCAATGGCTGATGGGATGTCACAACCACCGCCCCGCCACGCGCAACATGTCCTCCAATCCTCTCTTGCAACTCACTCACCCCAGCTGCATCGATTGCCGTAAAGGGTTCGTCCAGCAACCACAGCCGTGCCTCGCTGAGAAAAAGCCGAGCGAGGTTCACCCGTCGGTGCTGACCCGCTGATAGTGCGTGGCTTGGCGTATCCTCAAAGCCGCACAGGCCCACGCGCTGCAGCGCCTGCTCAATTTGCTCATCCGCGAAAACACAGCCACCACTGACATGCCATGACAGGTTTTCACGTGCACTGAACAAGCCTTTCACCGCCGCTTGGTGGCCCACATACAGGGGTACCTCGGCCCGACTGACCAAGCCATCAAAGCCGTAACGAGACAAGCCGGCAAGAATGCGCAAGAGACTGGTCTTGCCTGCTCCGTTGCCGCCCTCCAGCTGCCATAACTCTCCAGCCCGGATGGCAAAGGAGAGCGATTCAAACAATACTCTTCCACCACGCGCCAGACCGAGATCCTTTACCTCTGCCAGCGACTCTCCGACGGCACTGTCTGTCATGAGACAGTGGCCGCGGCAACAAGGGGAATATGCAGGTCGTTATCACGCTCGACACGCAAGTTATCAAAGTCGAACAGATGACGGTCACCCAACTGGGAGGGAGACACATTGCACACACTGCGAAAAATCGATTCGGTGCGCCCCGGATACTCTCGCTCCCAGCCCGCGAGCATTTTTTTCACCTGCTCACGCTGCAAATTTTCCTGCGATCCGCACAGATTGCAGGGAATAATGGGGAATTCCTTGTACTGCGCCAAGCGCGACAAGTCGGACTCGCGGCAATAGGCCAGCGGCCGAATAACCACATTTTTCTTGTCATCACTGAGCAATTTTGGCGGCATCGCCTTTAACTTTCCGGCGAAAAACATATTCAGGAACAAGGTCTCAACAATATCGTCCCGATGATGACCCAGGGCGATACGGGTCGCACCAATTTGCTGAGCGAAACCATACAAATTACCCCGCCGCAGACGGGAACAAAGCCCACAAGTAGTCTTGCCCTCCGGCACGACCTCTTTGACGATGCTGTAGGTATCCTTCTCCAGCACGTAAAATGGGATATTCAAGCCCGACAAGTATGCTGGTAGCACCTCTTCCGGAAATCCGGGTTGTTTCTGATCCAGGTTGACGGCAACTAACTCGAAATCCACTGGGGCGCTGCGCTGCAAACTGATCAGGATATCCAGCATGGCGTAGGAATCCTTCCCTCCGGACACACACACCATCACCTTGTCGCCCTGCTCGATCATATTGTAATCGACGATGGCGTTGCCTGCGTGGCGCCTCAGGCGCTTTTGCAGCTTGTTGTATTCGAGTTTATCCCGACGGGAAAGGTCGCGCACGCTGGTAGCCGTTAGTGCTTGATTTGCCGAGCATTTTACTGGTTAGACGGGTATCGCGTCCAGTGCTGCGACCCGGCGTACGGCAATTTGGAAAACTGCTCGCCAATCAGACCCTGCTTGAGCGTCCGCAGCACCCAAGATAAAGCGCAATCTTGTAATTTCAATGGTTTGCCTCGACAATGTGCGCCTTCGAAATACTCACAATCTATCGACAAGGACTCATCTCCTATGAAACAACCTGTTCGTGTTACCGTCACCGGCGCCGCGGGCCAGATTGGCTATGCTCTCCTGTTCCGTATCGCCTCTGGTGCAATGCTCGGTAATGACCAGCCTGTCATCCTCCAGCTGCTGGACATTACTCCTGCAATGGACGCACTGGAAGGTGTGAAAATGGAGCTGGAAGACTGCGCCTTCCCGCTGCTGGCCGGCATTGTATGTACCGACGATCCCGGCACGGGCTTCAAGGATACGGATTACGCCCTGCTTGTTGGCGCCCGCCCTCGCGGCCCCGGCATGGAGCGCAAGGATCTACTCGAAGCCAATGCCGCAATTTTCTCTGTGCAGGGCAAGGCGATTAACGACCACGCCAGCCGGGACATAAAAGTCCTTGTTGTAGGCAACCCGGCCAACACCAATGCCCTCATCACGCAACGCAATGCACCGGACATTAACCCGCGCAACTTTACCGCAATGACCCGGCTCGACCACAATCGTGCCAAGACCCAAATTGCGCTCAAAACAGGCAAGACGGTGAACGACATCGCTCACATGACGATCTGGGGCAATCACTCAGCCACCCAGTACCCCGACCTTTTCAATACCCTCGTAGAGGGACAGTCGGCCATTGGGCTGGTCGATCAGACGTGGTACGAGGAGGATTTCATTCCCACCGTGCAACAGCGCGGAGCTGCAATCATAAAGGCGCGGGGCGCCTCATCGGCTGCATCTGCGGCCAATGCCGCGATAGACCACATGCGTTCCTGGGCGCTAGGTACAGACGGAGACGACTGGGTGTCCATGGGCGTCCTTTCAGACGGCTCTTACGATATCGAGGAGGGCCTGATCTACTCCTTTCCTTGCCGCTGCTCCAACGGTGATTGGAGCATCGTTCAGGACGTCGAAATAGGCGATTTCAGCCGCAGCAAGATGTCAGCAACGGAACGTGAGCTCGCTGAAGAGAGAGATGGCGTGAAGCATCTATTACCGTAGCCAGCAATCGACGCGTGTTCTCTGAAAAAGGGGACGGAGTATTGCTCTGTCCCTTTTTTTTTGCGATAACGTTACTACATGACTGACACCTCAACGCAAAAAAACTATCACCATGGCAATCTCAGGGCTGAACTCCTCGAAGCTGCAATCAATCAGTTGCGCAATGCTGAGATTGAAGAGCTGAGTCTGCGCGCTCTCGCGCGCGATCTGGGCGTGTCACAGACCGCACCGTATCGACACTTCTCAGACAAGGGAGAACTGCTAGCCGCCATGGCTGTGCGCGGCTACCGTGACCTTTTAACTGCCTTGCAGCAATCGGGCGAAACTTGCAATAGCTTACCTGACGAACAACTTATTGCATTTGCACACGCCTACGTGAACTATGCTGCCGCTAATCCACAGCTGTTCAAGCTGATCTTTGGCCCCGCCACTCAACCCGCCGAGAAGTATCCGGAGCTGCGCGCCGCCAGTCGTGACACACTGCGCCTGGTACAGGACATACTGCAGCAGGGCATCGACGCAGGCGTCTTCCAGCAGGGCGAGAACGCGGCCTATCTCGCGAACGCAGGCTGGTCTGGAATCCATGGCCTGGCTACACTCCTGATTGACACACCGGGGTTATTCGAGCGCTATATTGACTTAAAAAGACAGGTGGATCTGAGTGTTGGCATATTTATCCAGGGCATCAGTACGCGCTGACACCCTCCGCGAGAAGGGGATCGTCAAATGTCCCGCAACACTACAAGCGGTGACACCAAGACTACGCGGCGACAACAGTAGACGCCCAGTCCGCCAATCAGAAGCGCGCCAAACGCCAACCCGGTAGGCCAGATCCAGGGCGCGGGCGTGTAGACCATGTCCATCGCGCGCGTTTGCAAAATATAGACAGACAACTCAGCCCCAACCACCGCCAGCAATCCTGCAAACAGGCCCATGGTTACAAACTCAATGAGCAACCCTCCCAGGATCAGCTGGCGCGATGCCCCGAGTGCCCGAAGAATCGCGCTCTCTTGCATCCTTGCATCCACTGAGGCCTGCACCCCGGCAACCAGTACCAGGACACCGGCTCCCAGAATGACCGCCAGTACCAAATTAATCGCGGCAGTCACCTGGTTGATAATAGTACGAATCTGTTCGATGACTGCATCCATTTCGACCACGGTAACTGTCGGGAACTCGCGAATAAATTCATTCAGGAAACGTTTCTCCGATCGCCCCAAATGAAAACTCGTCATGAAGGTTGCGGGAAACTCTGTTAACAGCGCTGGCGGAAAGACGAGATAAAAATTCGGCTGCATGGATTGCCAATCCAGCTGGCGCACGCTGCTCACCCTAGCGTCAAACGGCTCTGCACCAACGAGAAAAGTCACCGTATCCCCTACCGAAATATCCATTCGATCGGCAAACTCGTCCTCCAGCGACACCACAGCTTCTTGCGTGCCGGGCTCCCACCATTGACCCGAAACCAGGAGGTTGTCCGGGGGAAGCTGCTCCGACCAGGTAAAATTAACCTCCCGCTGTCGGCGGTTCTCTTTTACATCCTGCGTAGCCGGCAGATTCGTGCCGTTGACGGCCATGATCCGCCCGCGGATCATTGGGAAGAACGGTTGGGTTTTGATGCTTTTTCCCCGCAGCGTTGCCTCAATCGCTTGCACCTCATCAGCGACGACGTTGACCATAAAATGATTCGGTACGTCATCAGGCAACTGGGTTTGCCACTCGTCGATGAGCGACGTTCTCACCAGGAGGAGCATCAACAGCAACATGATCGCCATCGCGAAGATCACCACCTGCAGTGCGTTCGCGGCGCCCCGACGCTGCAGGCCAGAAAGCGCGAGTCGCCAGATGCTTCCTGCGCTCATACCGACGAGACGGCCGCCACGCAGTAAAAGAAGCGCAAGACAAAAACCAAGGCCTGCCGTCAGCAGCAAGCCGGCCAGCACGGCCACCGTTAGCGCCAGATCCTGGCTGTACCACCACATTAGCAGGCTGATGGCACCGAGTCCCAGCAGGTAGTCAGTCACCGCCCGCCGGCTCTCAAGGGGCATGTCACGTCGCAGCACACGGAGCGGGCTGGTACCGCCCAAACGACGCAGTGGCGGCCATGCGAAACAGAGAAGGCAGGTCATGGCAGTAGTGGCCCCTATCGCATAGGGGCGCACTCCAGCGGCCCCCGGTTCAAGGGGCAGCTGGTCGCCGAAAAGGACAAAAAACACCGCTTGCAGACTCCATCCGAGCACACAGCCCAAACCGGTCGCGACACCGCCAAGAATCATCAAGCTTGTTCCGTAGAGACGATTAACTCGCTGCGAACTTGCGCCGAGGCTCTTGAGGATCGCAACATAGTCATGGTGCCGCTCACTGAATCGCCTTGCTGCCAACGCCACGGCCACCCCGGCCAACACTACCGCCAAACTACCCGAGAGCAGCAGAAAACCCTCTGCGCGTTCAAGCGCACTGTCGATGCCAGGTTGGCCCTCGCCAACCTTGACGACCGACTGTCCGTCCGCCAGCAGGGGCTCCAACCAACGATCGAATGTATCCACGGCATCCTGAGCACCTGCATATAGCTGACGGTACTCTACCCGACTCCCCGGCTGCACCACAGCAGTCGACTCAATATCACCGTAATGCATGATGACGCGAGGGCCAAAGCCGTAAAAAGAAGTGCCCTGATCCGGCTCGGTCCTGGCCGCGGCGGCAATAACAAACTCCCGTTCCCCGATGCCAACCGTCTCCCCGATCGCAACACCAAGCAAAGGAAACAAACGGGAATCGAGCCACACCTCGCCGGGCAACGGACCTCGTTGAGCGAGCTGCACCTCACCAAAGGGCACATCGCTGGCGGTTAATTCACCTCGCAGCGGGTAGCTATCGCTGACAGCCTTGACAGACGCGAGATACATCTTGTCTTCCCCGGCGTACACCATCGAGGGAAACTGTAGTGTTTCGGCATGGGTAAGCCCCTGTGCGGCGGCACGCTGCAGCCACTCGGCGGGGAGGCCTCTGCTGCTGCGAACCACCATATCGGCGGCAAGAAAACGATGACTCTCCTGCTCCAGCGCTGACTGCAGGCGAGTGGTAAAGGCGCTGATTCCAGAGACCACGCCGACAGACAACACCAGTGCTGCGAGTAAAATACCCAGCTCTCCCCCGCGCCAATCGCGTGCCAACATCCTCCTTGCTGTTACTGACACGCCCCGCTACTCCGCCACCAGCCTGGCGCTGTCAAGGCGCAGTCGCCTTTCACAACGCCCGGCAAGAACCAGATCGTGGGTTACCAACACCAGTGTGGTGCCTTCTTCTCGGTTGAGCTCGAACAGTAACTCGATGATACGCTGCCCCGTCTCGGTGTCGAGATTACCGGTGGGTTCATCGGCAAACAAAATAGCAGGTTTTGATGCAAAAGCTCTGGCCAATGCGACCCGCTGCTGCTCTCCCCCGGAAAGCTGCAATGGATAATGCCCCATGCGGTCGCCCAACTCGACTCGCTCTAGGTAATGCCGCGCGAGGGATTCTGCGTCACTGCTGCCTTGCAACTCCAGTGGCAGCATGACGTTTTCAAGCGCTGTTAGTGCGGGGAGAAGCTGAAATGACTGAAATACGAAACCCACGTTGCGCGCCCTGAACCTCGCTCGACCATCTTCATCAAGCGACCCAAGGTCCACATCATTTATGATGACATTGCCGGCAGTCGCGCAGTCCAACCCAGCCAGCAGACCGAGTAAGGTTGACTTGCCTGATCCAGACGCTCCCACGACTGCGGCGGCCTCACCCGACTTGATTTCCAGACTAATCCCTTTCAATATCTCCAACTCCCCCCCAGCCATGGGGACTCGTTTTTGGAGATTCTCGCATTTGATCATGCCGCTGTTCCCTTTTTTATCGTTACGCCTCGCGCTGCTGCCTGGATTACTCGCTGTGGCGGTGGCCGTCATGGCGCAGACCAACCCCCCCAAGGTTCTCGTGCTGGGAGATAGTATCAGCGCCGCCTATGGTATGTCTCTGGAACAGGGCTGGGTGAGGAAAATGTCACAGCGTCTGGCCGAGGATGACGTGGCTGCTGAATTTGTTAATGCCAGTATTAGTGGCGAGACCAGTGGTGGCGCCCTTCAGCGCCTGCCAAAACTACTCGAATCGCACGCACCAGAGGTGGTCATTATTGAGCTCGGCGGCAATGACGGCTTGCGTGGCTACCCGCTGGGAAAACTGCAACAAAATCTCGCTCAACTGGTGCAACTTTCCGATGAAGCGGGCGCCCGAACCATTCTGGTGCCCATGGAAATACCACCCAATTACGGCCGACGATATGCGCTGGGATTCCGCAACCTGTATCCCACTGTTGCCGGGGAAACAGGCGCCACGTTGTCGCCGTTTATCATGGACGGCGTCGCCACGCAGCCAGCGCTGATGCAGGAGGATGGCATTCATCCCACTGCTGAAGCACAACCACTTCTTGTCGACAACATGATGTCCACGATCAAGCAGGCACTTCAAGCGCCATGAGCAATCGTTGGGAGCAGCTGCAAACGGGCGACAGGGAGGCGGTTTGGCACCCTTATTCTCCCTCCACCGCGAAGGAACTTTTTCCTGTGATACGCGCGGAGGGGGTCAGGCTGCAGCTTGCTGATGAACGGCAACTGATCGACGGCATGTCCTCTTGGTGGTGCGCCATCCATGGGTACAACCATCCTGTACTCAACGATGCCGTGAAGACCCAGTTAGACGAAATGTCCCACGTGATGTTTGGCGGATTAACTCACCCTCCGGCGGTAGCACTGGCCCGCCTGCTGGTAGATATCACACCATCAGAGTTGACCCGGGTGTTCTTCAGCGATTCGGGCTCTGTTGCGGTGGAAGTGGCGATCAAGATGGCGGTCCAGTTCTGGCATGGCATCGGCAAGCCACGGAAACGCAAGCTGGTGGCACTGCGCAACGCTTACCACGGTGATACCTACGGCGCCATGTCACTGTGTGACCCGGTGACCGGTATGCATCATCTTTTTGGAGACACGCTAACGCAACAGCTATTTGCCCCGCAACCGGCATGCAGGTTCGAAGAAAAATACGACGCGCAGCACCTGCAGAGTATGTCTGATTTATTGACGGCTCAAGCAGATGACATCGCAGCGGTGATTGTCGAGCCTGTGGTGCAGGGCGCTGGAGGTATGTACTTCTACGCACCGGAGTACCTCGTGCATCTGCAGGCGCTGTGCGCGCAACACGACGTGCTTCTGATATTCGATGAAATCGCTACAGGGTTCGGACGCACGGGAAAGCTTTTTGCGATGGAGCATGCCGGAGTTACACCGGATATAGTCTGCCTCGGCAAAGCACTGACCGGCGGCTACATGACGCTAGCAGCCACGCTGTGTAACGACAAAATATGCAGTGGGATAGACCGCAGCGAGACAGGGGCGTTCATGCACGGCCCAACGTTCATGGCAAACCCACTCGCCTGCGCCGCCGCCATTGCAAGCATCAAGCTTCTACTTTCGCATCCGTGGCAACGCCGATTAAAGGAGATCGAAAAAAATCTATTCGACGGACTCGAACCCGCGCGCGAACTGGGCAGTGTCACAGACGTGCGGGTCTTGGGCGGTATTGGTGTTATTGAGCTTAACAGCCCTGTCGATATGGCCAAGGTGCAACCGCTATTCGTCGAGCAGGGTGTTTGGGTCAGGCCCTTCGGTAAGCTTGTATACACAATGCCTGCATATGTAATGAACAGCGATGATGTCGCCACTCTGACAAGTGCGATGGTCAACGTCGTCGCCCAAATTCAATAGCTATCGCGCTACCGCTATCGGGGCCTCAACAGATTGCTGCAACGGCACGGCAGCTCGGGCCACGACGGTAACCTCCTCTGCGCGGTGGGCACCCGAAAAACTTCATTATCAGGCATTTGTACCGCGCGATTGTACAAATGCGACCGTGTCTAATATAGTGTTTGCTCCCTCTCGTAGCCACGGTGCGGTTACCAATTCCGATGTCAAAACGGCAACAAACGCCACTGCAGAAAAAATTCTACGACGATATCTTCGGCACCGCGACCACGGCCGGACAATCGTGTGACATCGCACTGATCATTGTAATTCTAGCCAGCGTTGTCATTATCATGCTGGATTCCGTCGTTTCGCTTTCCGCGCGTTATGGTTCGCTCTTTCTGCAACTTGAATGGCTGTTTACGCTCCTCTTTACCGTAGAGTACTCAATACGGATATGGTGTGCGCCCAATCGCAGGGCTTATATGAAGAGCACCTACGGCATTATTGATCTGCTCGCCGTATTGCCCACCTATATAGCCTTGCTTGTTCCGCAAACGTCTCCCCTGCTCATCATTCGCCTGCTGCGCATCCTGCGAATATTTCGTGTGCTGCGACTGCTTTCCCTACTACGGGAAGCCAATCACCTGGCGGCCGCCCTGCAGCGCTCGGCAAGAAAAATCTTTGTGTTTTTCGCCATGATGATGATCCTGACCACACTCTTTGGCTGTCTGGTTTACGTGGCGGAAGGCGGCAATACCGGATTTGAGAACATCCCGAGCAGTATTTACTGGGCCATTGTAACCATCACAACCGTCGGCTATGGGGACGTGGTTCCTCAGACTGGCATAGGGCGCGCCATCGCCTCCGTCGGCATGCTGATTGGGTACGCGGTTATCGCGGTGCCAACGGGCATCGTAACCGCCGAGCTAACTGTCTCCCAGCAAGCGCGTGAAGAGCGAGAAACACGCCAATCACGTAATTGCAGCAATTGCGCTAACGTAGAAACAGATCGCAACGCGCACTATTGCCGTACTTGCGGTGCCGAGCTGCCGAAACCGGGGCATGAGCCAGAATAACCTCTCCGATATCCAGCTACTCGGCAGCAGACCGCAACTCCCTGCCTTGTTACCGCTAAATTCCGAGTAAATCGACGGCACAGCATTCCGCGCCATGTCTGTCGCCACCGCCGGGGTATTGCTATAATGCATCCTCAATATCTAGGCGTGACCTCATGGCAACACCCCTCTTTTCCTATCGCAAATTCTGGGCGGAATGCCTCGGTCCTGCTCCCGAGCTACCGATGTCCCGTGCTGAAATGGATGCACTGGGATGGGACAGCTGCGATATTATTGTCGTAACGGGCGATGCTTACGTTGATCACCCCAGCTTTGGAATGGCAGTTATTGGTAGATTGCTGGAGGCACAGGGGTTCCGTGTAGGGATTATTGCCCAGCCCGATTGGAGCAACACCCGGGACTTCGAAGCCCTCGGAAAACCGAATCTTTTTTTTGGCGTTGCGGCCGGCAACATGGACTCCATGATCAACCGCTACACCGCCGACAAAAAACGGCGTAATGACGATGCCTATACCCCGGGCAATACGGGTGACAAACGCCCAGACCGAGCTGTTATTGTCTACAGCCAGCGGTTAAGAGAAGCGTTTCGTGGTGTGCCGCTGGTGATAGGCAGTATTGAGGCGAGCCTTCGGCGAATTGCGCACTATGACTATTGGAGCGACAAGATACGTCGCTCGATACTGCTGGACAGTCGCGCTGACCTGTTACTCTATGGCAACGCGGAGCGTGCGATCGTCGATATCGCACACCGCATGGCAGGGGGTGAGACAATACATCAAATTCGCGATCTTCGCGGCACAGCCTTCGTATGCAAGCGCGTTCCCGAAGACTGGCAGATTATTGACTCAACCAGTATCGACGTTATCGGGCCCGTCCAGGCACCCCTGAACCCCTATGCGGATATCCCTGCTGAACAATGCGAGCAGGAGAAGAGCCCGGACGTCACCGCTCAACCGGTCACCCTCCTGCAACACCGTGACAATGCCACTGGACTCTCTGTTATTCGCATTCCCTCCTTCGATCAGGTGCGCGAAGATCCCGCCCTGTATGCTCACGCTTCACGTATCCTGCACAAGGAGACCAATCCCTATAATGCGCGACCCTTGGTCCAGGCCCATGGCGATCGTGAGGTCTGGCTCAATGCACCCCCCATCCCACTCGAAACCCGGGAGCTCGATCAGGTATTCGAACTGCCCTACACACGGCTTCCGCATACCTGCTATGGCGATGAAAAGATCAGCGCCTATGAGATGATTCGCCACTCCGTCAATATCATGCGTGGTTGCTTTGGAGGCTGCACTTTCTGCTCGATAACTGAACACGAGGGGCGCATCATCCAGAACCGTTCCGAGGATTCAATTCTTCGTGAAATCGAGCAAATTCGTGACACGTCACCGGCTTTTACGGGCGTCATTTCCGATCTCGGGGGTCCGACCGCCAACATGTGGCGCGTGGCCTGCAAGAGTAAGGAAATAGAAGCACAATGCCGTAAACTCAGCTGCGTATTTCCCGCTATATGCAAAAACCTGAATACCGATCAGACCCCGCTGGTCAACCTTTACCGCAAGGCTCGTGAAGTGCAAGGCGTGAAGAAAGTGCTAATTGCTTCAGGGGTACGCTACGATCTTGCGGTAGAAACGCCTGAATACGTAGAAGAACTGGTCACACACCACGTGGGGGGTTACCTCAAAATCGCACCAGAGCATACGGAGCGTGGCCCTCTCTCGCTCATGATGAAGCCGGGGATTGGCACCTACGAGCGTTTCCGCTCGCTGTTTGAAAAGTACTCAAAGGCCGCGGGGAAAAAACAGTTCCTCATTCCCTACTTTATCGCTGCGCACCCCGGCACCAGCGACCTCGACATGATGCACCTCGCCCTGTGGCTGAAAAAAAACAAATACCGAGCGGATCAGGTGCAAACTTACTATCCCTCGCCGATGGCCACCGCAACCGCGATGTATCACAGTGGATTAAACCCGCTGCAGAGGGTACGTCGTTCATCATCGAGTATTGCCTCGATCAAGGGTCTATCGCAGCGTAAACTGCACAAGGCCTTTCTTCGATACCACGACCCTGATAACTGGCCTGTTCTGCGACGAGCGCTGAAGAAACTGGGTCGCGCAGATCTGATCGGCAACGGACAGCACCAATTGATACCCACTCGGCAGCCGGCAAAGAGGCATCAGAAGGTCAGCGATAGTTCGAAGACGTTCACGACGCAACATCTTGGTCTGCCCAGGGTTCCCGGCCAATCAGGACGCTCGTCTCCCCGCAGCAAGAGACGGGGCTGAACACTCAATCTTTCCAACACCCAAAAATAAAAGGAGCACTACCCATGACACCACTACGCGCACTCGCAGCCTTGCTACTGGCCATCATCACCACAAGCAGCGTTGCCTCTGTTCCCACCCCGGGCGCACCCTTAACCAATCTGGAAATAACTGAGCGAGGCGAGCTCACTATGGAGGGCGATGACTTTGAATTCATTCCCTGGGACTCCGATACCACCCGGGACACTGTCCATGTCATTCAGTATTTCGGCGCGACCCTCAGTGATCGCGATGTTTTCAAACCGTTTACCGATATGCTGCAAGCCGAGCTGGAGCCGGGTTCTGTGCACGTCTCTACGGTTCTTAATCTGGACGCTGCAGTATGGGGCACCACAGGATTCGTTGTTTCAGAACTGAAGAAAAACAAACAACAGCATCCCAGCGCCACTATGGTTCTGGACGCAGATGGAGACGGCGTTGACACCTGGGCATTAGGCGAGGCTGGGACTGGCCTTATCATTATGGATAAAACCGGCATCGTTCGGTACTTCTCACTGGGCTCGCCTGACGAGAAAGAGCTGGCGAAAACACTCGAACTGATCAAAACACTCTCGGGGGGCTAGGCACGCTATCTGTTGCCCCGACACATTTAGCTCGATACTGGTCCGGGAAAGGCAAGGTTATCTATGATCGTAATGCACAGAAAGCTGCTCTACCCGTTCTTACTGTTAGTGTGCGGTTTTCTTGCTGCCTACCTGATCTCCATCAGCAAGCCGGAGGTCGTACCACAACCTTATGAACCCATTGTTCCAACTGTGCGGGTGGTTCCTGCGAAAGAATCTTCCGAATATCTGGGAATAAACTCGCAGGGCACGGTACAGCCGCGCAGCCAAAGTGAACTTATCCCGGAAGTATCGGGCCGAGTGACATGGATATCGCCCTCGCTGGTCAACGGCGGCTCCTTTAAAGATGGCGATGTGCTGTTGCGCATTGACGATGCCGATTACCTCACGTTACTGGAGCGCAGTGAAGCCAGCCTGCAACGCGCGGAAGTAGAGTACACCTTGGCCAACGATGAACTTGAGCGCCTCGTCAGCCTGCATGGGCGGCAACTGGCAAGTCAACAGCAATTGGACACTGCACGGCGCGCCGCCCGAGTCAACAAGGCAAATCTACGAGACGCCACCGCCGCACTGGAGCAGGCCCATCGCGACCTCTCTCGCACGGAGCTCAAGTCCCCGTTCGATGGCCTGGTGCGCAACGAGCAGGTTGACCTGGGCCAGTTCGTCACACGCGGGCAGAGCATCGGCACTATGTATGCCACCGACTACGTAGAGGTGCGCCTTCCTATCTCTGCTGACCAACTGGGATTCCTCGGACTGCCTATCTCAACTCGAGGGCTGATACCCGAGGAGCTCCGGCCCCCTGTAACTATCTCTGCAGACTTTGGTGATACGCGTCTTGTTTGGGAAGGGCAACTGGTGCGACTGGAGGCAGAGTTTGATGAACGCTCCCGTATGGTCTACGGCGTTGCACGACTGCAACTGGATGAAGATGAGGAAAGTCCGATAGTCCCGGTGGGGCTGTTTGTACAGGCCGCCATACAGGGCCGTAATGTCGAAGGAATCATTCGTCTACCGCGCTCTGCAATGCGCGACGACAACCAAATAATGGTTGTGGATGCCGACAATCGCCTACGCTTTCGCCAAATCTCCCTACTGCGTTTGGAGCACGACGACATACTGGTGCGAGAGGGGCTAAAAAATGGTGAGCTGGTCTGTGTCTCTCCTCTGCAAACTGTTGTTGATGGCATGCGTGTAAGCACGGTAATCGAGTAAGGCGCGCATGCAGAAACTCATCCCCTGGTTTGTCAATAACTCAGTAGCCGCAAATCTGTTGATGTTAATACTGATCGCCGGTGGTCTGCTAGCGCTGCCTCAAACACACCAGGAAGAATTTCCCACTCTCGACGTTGATGCTGTGAACATTCAGGTTCCCTACCTCGGCGCCGCGCCCGCCGAGGTAGAATCTGCCGTTTGCGTGCGCATAGAGGAAGCCATAGAGGGCACGGAGGGGATCGATAAGGTAGTTTCGGAAGCCTCTGAAGGATACTGTTCTGTTACCGTTGAGCTTGTCGCAGGCGTTGATAAAACAAAGGCCTCTAACGATATCAAAAGTAAGGTCGATGCGATCGATTCCTTTCCTGCCGAAACCGAGCGCCCGGTCACCCGGGAGATCAGCATTCTGGCAACCGTATTCCAGATTGCTATTTCGGGCCCTGCGGATGAGCGCACACTGAAACTGGTTGGCGAAAAGATACGGAGCGACATTGCTGCACTTCCCGGTGTGTCGCAGGCTGTTCTGCAGTTCTCCCGACCCTACGAGATATCAGTTGAGGTGTCAGAACAGACACTGCGGCGTCACGGCCTCACACTCTCCGCTATCGGACAGGCGATAGCGGAAAGCTCACTCGATGTACCGGGAGGCTCGATAAGAACAGAGGCGGGAGAAATATTGCTGCGCACTCGTGGCCAGGCTTATCGAGGGCGCGAGTTTGACGACATCGTCGTCCTCACCCGCACGGACGGTACCAGTGTCACTCTTGGCGAGATTGCGACCGTTATTGACGGCTTCGAAGACAGTGATTTACAGGCACGATTCGACGGTGATCCCGCTGTCTCTGTCAAGGTTTCCCGTGTGGGCGAGGAAGACATTATGCTTATCGCCAAACGGGTCAAAGCCTATCTCGTACGAGCACAACAAGAGGCTCCGGAGGGCATCGAGCTGACGATTTGGCAGGATGAGTCTCAAGACCTGGTAGATCGCTTGGACACTCTCTCGCGCAATGCTGTCAGCGGATTGCTACTCGTTCTGCTGATCCTTACGCTATTCCTGCGTTTTCGCCTCGCGATGTGGGTGGCTGCCGGCATCCCCATCGCTCTGCTCGGAGCTGTTGCCCTGTTTCCGTTAACCGGCACCTCGATCAGCACCATGACGGTAATGGCTTTTATTCTCGTGCTGGGCATTTTAGTTGATGATGCAATCGTGGTTGGGGAACGTGTCTATGCCCATGAACAGATGGGAAAACCAAGGCTCGAGGCAGCCAGCGTAGGCACTCTGGAGGTGTCCCTCCCGGTCTTCTTCGGCGTGCTCACAACTATGGCAACCTTCCTGCCTATACTCAGCATACCCGGTCCGATCGGAGGATTTTATCGCCCACTGGGTTATACAGTCATGCTGGCACTGGTCTTCAGCCTCGTGGAATCGCAGCTCATTCTGCCCTCGCACCTGGCCCATCGCGGTCGGAAAAAACGCGGATTATCCAATCCGGTGGTGCGTAAATGGCAGACGCTGCAGGAGCACCTCTCTGCCGCCATGGAGCGCGTAGCGAGCCATTATTATCTGCCCGCAATTAATACGGCCTTGCAATGGCGCTATCTTACAATTAGTGCTGGGCTGGTTGTGCTGCTTATCACCGCATCACTCTTTATCAGTGGCCGTATGCAATTTCAGTTTTTCCCCGCTGTTGAGGGCACTCATCTTTACGCTACGCTGACCATGCCGGAAGGAACACCAGTGGAAAAAACTGCAGAAGCGGTAGAGCAAATCGAGGAAGCGGCAGAACAATTAAGGCAGGAACTCGACATCAGCCTTGCCGATGGAAAACCCAGCAATATTTCGCATATTTTCAGCAGCATCGGCTCATTTATCCCCAAGGGCAGTATAAATAGTCGCGGGCAATCCCAGAGCAATCTCGCAGAAATCGGTATCGAACTGAATCTTCCCAGAGACTACAGCGGCGTATCCACTAAACAATACGCAAACCGATGGCGCGATCTCACCGGAGGAATACCCGATGCAGTAGAGCTGGGGTTCACCTCAGAGGCCTTTGGTATGGGCAAGGCAATTTCATTTGAACTTTACGGTACAGATTTTAACGAGCTGCGCGACGCTGCTGCCGAGCTACGCATAGCCCTGCAAGGATACAACGGTGTCATGGACGTCAGCGACTCTTTCCGCGGCGGCAAGCAGGAAGTGCAACTGACCCTGCTGCCAGAAGCGCGTAATCTGGGCTTAACGCAGAACGACCTCGGGCAGCAAATTCGGCAGGCGTTTTATGGTTACGAGGCCCAACGCTTGCAACGCGGCAAAGATGATATTCGTGTGATGGTGCGCTTTCCCGAGGACGAAAGGCGCTCACTGGGAGACCTCGAGTCCATGCGTATTCGCACATCAGACGGCATAGAGGTGCCAATTAGCAGCGTGGCTACTGCATCACTCGCCCGAGGCTACACAACAATAAAACGCATGGACGGCCGCCGGGTCGTCACGGTAACAGCAGATGTCAATCGCACCATAACCACGCCGGAAACGATTATCGGTGCTATCACAGGCAAAACACTGGACGACATTCTGTCTCGCTACCCCGGTGTTAGTTTCGCGCTGGCTGGTGAAGCAGAGGAGCGCAGCGAGTCGATGGGTGCCCTGGTGAGTACGGCCATGCTGGCCCTACTTATCATCTACGCGCTGCTTGCCATTCCACTGAAATCCTATCTGCAACCGATTGTCATCATGAGCGTAATTCCCTTTGGCGCAGTGGGAGCGATTCTGGGCCACTTACTGCTCGGAATGCCTCTGGTTTTTTTCTCTCTCTTGGGCATCGTTGCGCTGTCGGGCGTCGTGGTCAATGCAAGCTTGGTGCTCGTAGATTGTATCAACAAGCATCGCGCTACCGGTGAAAGCATTATGTGGGCGGTGAGCCATGCCGGGAGCGTGCGCTTTCGACCCATCGTGTTGACTAGCATCACTACTTTTGTTGGTCTCATACCCATTATTTCCGACCAGACCATCTCGACACAGATTTTCACTCCCATGGCTGTATCACTGGCTTTTGGCGTACTTCTGGGCACTGTCGTCACTCTCTTCCTGGTGCCCTGCTTCTATCTGGTGCTTGAGGACCTGAAAGCTTTCATCGATCGTTTTCGCACGGTAGACGAAGACCCAGCGCCGCAGCAGTAGTAAGCACGCGGAAGATAGGTGCTATACTTTCGTGGTGAATTGGGGGTTAACCGGCGCGCTTTCCAGTTGACCGGGTAGGTTCTGCAGCAAGTGGGTCGTTGGGCCAAGGGTGCTTCGGATAGCGTCCGCGCATTTCCCGCCTGACTTCGTCATAGCCATTGCGCCAAAAACCGGCAAGGTCCTGGGTAACCTGAAGGGGCCGCTGAGCCGGAGACAGCAAATGGACCAGCAACAGCACACGCCCCTCTGCCACTGATGGAGTCTCTTCACAACCGAACATTTCTTGCAACTTGACCGCAAGCACGGGTGGCTCCTCACAGTAGTCGATCCTGATGCTGCTACCGGAAGGCGCAACCCAGCGCTCAGGGGCCAGACGCTCCAGCTCAAGGGGCAGCGGCCATATCAGCAGGGCGCGCAGGATATTTTTCATATCAAGCTTCTGAAAATCGTCCAGGCGAGTAACTGAATCGAGGTATGGTAATAACCAGCTTTCCAGTGTTGCCAGCAGCGCGGCATCAGACACATCGGGCCACGGATTTTCCTCATCCGGCCTGACATTGCGATGTAACAGCATTACCCTTGCACGCCATTGCTGTAAATTTGGACTCCATGGGAGTATCTCTAGCCCTTTTTTTCGCACCACTCCCAGGAGCGCTCGCGCTCGCGCAGCGTGGGGAATTTTCTGCATTCGTTTCCGGAACAGAGAAATACTGCCCACCATACCTCGATGCTCTGCCACAAAACGGCCCGCACGTTCATCCCATTCGACACACTCCTGCTGTTGCACCAGGGGGGAGAGTATCTCCGAGAAACAGGCGGGGTTAAGGCGCGCGGCCCTATAGATTCTATCGATGGGCTGCCCGACCTTACCCCCCAGATCGGATACCGCAATCCATTCGCTCCCGGCCAGGTTGTCACCGTCGGGTAGTACCGCTCTTCTGCCATTAGCCAGCTGGTACTCAACGCCTCCGGGTGACTGGAGCCGAGCAATGCGATCAGGGTATGCACTGGCGATCAGCACACCCAATGTATCCTCCCCTGCAGCGGAAACGCCAAACTTGCGCGATTTATGTACATCACTCGCAAGACGCCCATAACGTCGCGCCTGCTTCCAGATTCTTTTGAACCAGCCCTG
>JAAENL010000135.1 GCA_024224435.1 Halieaceae bacterium | reverse complement strand
GCGTAACCTCAACTCTGCTGACCCGCGCTGCGGACGTGGTGCTAAAGGAGCGGCGTCGCCTGGTGTTGATGGTTCGTGAAACGCCCTTGCACACCGGGCACCTTCGCAGTATGACGGCGCTGTCTGAGATGGGTGCGATTATCGCCCCGCCAGTGCCGGCTTTTTACACCAGGCCCGCGACTGTTGATGAGATGGTGACCCAGACGGTAGGTCGTGCCCTCGACTTATTCGACCTTGACCACGAGCAGGTAAAACGTTGGCAAGGCGATTAGCACGGTGGTTCCGCTAATCGCGTCCTCGCCCCTGCGGATTTAGATTACGGTGGCTGTCCTCTTCTGCGTCATTCTTATCGATCTAATCGGCTTCGGCATCGTAATACCTATTTTGCCGTTCCTTTCTCCGCAACTCGGTGCGGACAAGATGGACATCGCATTGGTGATAGTTACCTATGCCACTTGCGCTGGTCTCAGCGGTCCACAATGGGGTAAGTTATCTGACCGGATTGGCCGCAAGCCGGTTATCATCATTTGCCTGGCGGGCGCGGTCCTTGCATACCTGATGCTGGCTTTTGCTTCGGCGCTATGGATGGTGTTCGCAGCACGCGGTTTCGCAGGGCTTATGGCCGGTAATTTTGGCGTGGCGTCTGCCATGATTGCTGACATTACCACCACGGAAAATCGGGCCAGAGGTATGGGGCTTATCGGTGCTGCGTTTGGCGCGGGCATTGTCCTTGGCCCCGTGATGGGTGGCTTGCTCACTGTTGACGGCACGGGCTTCACTCTGCCCTGCCTGGTAGCGGGGGTCATGTCACTGCTGGCGATTGTCGCCGCTGCTTTTTTTTTACAGGAGTCTCTGCCTGCGGATAAACGTGCAGCGATTGAGTCGCGACGCATGACCAGCCAGTCACTGTCCCTGTTGCAGTTGTTGCGACACACTAAAAATCGCTTGTTTGTTTTTCAGTTTGTTCTGCATCAGGCGGCAGTCAGCACCATCGTCTATATGTTCCCCCTCTGGATGGGCGAGGAATTGGGCTTCAGCGCGCGGGAGGTCGGCATTGTATTTGGTATTCAGGGTGTGATCATGGTGATCTTTCAGGGCGGCCTTCTCGGCATACTGGCGCGGGTGCTTGGTGAATGGAGGTTGCTGCATATTGCTGTAACGTTGCTGTTGCTGGGTCTTTTGTCTGCGAGCATGGCTGACACCATGATAACGATGGTCGGCTCAATTTTTGTGGCGATGACTGGCGCGACCCTGTGTGTTCCGATGTTGAATACCATTATCAGCTACACCACCGCGCTGGAATACCGAGGCCGGATGATGGGCATTACCAATGCGGCCTCTAGTTGGGGGCGGGTGATGGGTCCACTGGTCGCGGGAACCAGCCTTTCCCTGCTGGGTTTTTCCAGTGCGTGGTTGGTGTCCGCACTGTTGGTGTCGGTGTACCTGATTCTGACTGTGTTTTTTAGTCTGAAGCGCCCCGTGGAGCACCCACAAGCCAATGTGCAGTAGGGGTAGGAAACGCGTAGTATTGCAGCCGTTCAGATCCGCCGTCATTACGCCGCGGGCAGCCATCTTTTGGAAGGAATGGAGTTATGGCCACACAGCTATTTGATCTCGCCGGGAAAATTGCCCTTGTCAGTGGTGCCAGCCGAGGCATCGGTGAGGAGGTCGCAAAACTGCTGGCGGCGCAGGGTGCCCATGTGGTTGTATCCAGCCGAAAGATTGACGACTGTAGTGTGGTCGCTGGTGCCATCCAGGAAGCCGGCGGCAGTGCAGAGGCCTTCGCCTGTCATGTAGGAAATCTGGATAATATTGCAGCGCTATTCGAGCATATTCGTGCCACTCACGGACGGCTGGATATTTGCGTCAACAACGCCGCGGCCAACCCCTACTTTGGTCACGTGCTGGATACGGATCTCGGTGCATTCAATAAAACCGTGGATGTGAATGTGCGCGGCTACTTTTTTATGTCGATTGAGGCTGGCAAGCTGATGCGTGATAACGGAAGCGGCGCTATCGTAAACACCGCGTCGATTAACGCTTTGCAGCCTGGCATCATGCAGGGTATTTATTCAATCACCAAAGCGGCCGTGGTCAACATGACCAAAGTTTTTGCGAAGGAGTGCGCCCCAATGGGCATCCGTTGCAATGCCCTACTGCCAGGGTTCACCAAGACCAAGTTTGCCGGCGCTCTTTTCGATAACGACGATATCTACAAGGTTGCGATTGAGGGCATTCCCATGGGCCGTCACGCCGAGGCAAGCGAGATGGCTGGCACCGTGCTTTACCTCGTGTCCGATGCCAGCTCTTACACGAACGGCGAGTGTATCGTGGTCGATGGTGGCATGACCATCTAGCTGCTCGTTATGTTGGACTTCTCTGTGCATAAACAACTGTTAAAGGACTGTCATCATCTGGGCAGCCTGCGCGCCACTGAGGTATTGCTCAATCGCAACGCTGCGCTGCCCTGGTTCATTCTGGTACCGCGCACCCCCCTGCAGGATGTGCTCGATCTACCAGAGGCTGAGCTTAGGTGTGTAATGACGGAATGTGCCGGTGTTTCCGCGTTCATCAAGCAGAAACTCGGTTACTCGAAGGTGAACTTTGCCGGGCTTGGCAACGTGGTGCCGGATATGCATTTACACATTATCGGGCGTCGAGAGGGGGATCCATGCTGGCCGCAACCGGTATGGGGCAACCTTGCGGAGGGCGGTCCGTATGCGCTGCCCACCTTGCGCGAGTGGCAGAGAGGTCTGGTCGAGCATCTCGGCCTGAACTCTGCAAGGCTGCCGGATTAAGTAGGAGACGAATACCTTGCAAAACACGGTTATCGTTACTCAACCCTTACCCGATCAATACCTTGATAGCCTGGCTGAACATGCCGAGCTCGACGTGCTGGCTGCGGGTGAGTCCCTATCAGACCCGGCTCTAGGCCCGCGACGGTCCGCCTGTTACGGGTTGGTCTGTACCTTAGCGGATACGATTGATCTTGCACTCTTGAAAGAGATGGACATGCTCAAATTCGTGTCCACTGTGTCTGTCGGTGTCGACCATATTAATGTGTCGGCGCTGTCGAGCCGAGGCATCGCCTTGGGAAATACACCGGGTGTGCTGGCGGATGCAACCGCTGATACGGCTTTTGCCCTGCTGTTGGCGTCGGCACGGCGTATTGCAGAGGGAGATCGTTATATTCGCGACGGTAAATGGACCGCAAGCAATCGCTGGTCGCCGGGGTTTTTCCTTGGCAAGGACGTCAGCGGTTCGACTCTTGGCATTGTCGGTCTGGGGCCTGTCGGACAGGCTGTGGCGCGACGTGCGGCCGGCTTTGGCATGACGGTAGTCAGCTGGACGCCGTCCGGACGAAAAGCGCCCGGTGTGCGTTCAGTATCTCTGGAGGAGCTACTGGCAACAAGCGATTTTGTCAGCGTACACGTCGCGCTCGCGAACACGACTCGTAATTTGATCGATGGTGCCCGCATCGCCACCATAAACCCGGCGCGGTGCTTATCAATACAGCCCGTGGCGGTATCGTGGACGAGTCAGCTGTGGCGGCCGCACTCGACGATGGCCGTCTGTTCGCGGCTGGATTAGACGTGTTCGAGGAGGAGCCAGTGCCTACGGATAGTCTGCTACTGAAGCACCCAAGAGTTGTCGTGGTGCCGCATATTGGCAGTGCGACGGCGAGCACCCGGTTGAAGATGGCCGACCTTGCGGTCGTAAATGCAGTGGCGGCCTTACGTGGAGAGCCCATGCCCCACTGTGTGAATCCGGAGGTCTACACGGCGCCCTAGACGCCGCTTTCACCGTTCTAAGGGGCAGATGCCTCGGGCACTGTTTTCAGAGCACGCGTGATGGACGTGCCCATGGCATTCTCGATGCGGGATATATCCGCGCGGTTAGCGTCCTCCACAAACTTCGTCAGGGTGACGTGCCAGACCTCCTTGTGACTTTGCTTATCGTTGAATTGCAGAACGATATTGTTGGTCTCCTTCACACCGCCCAGTGCGATCGCGTTGTCCACGCTGGCCTGGTCAATCTGGCGGTTGGGGTTGATCGCGGCGCGGGGGGACACATTGCTCGCCCAGTTGCTGCGCTCGCCATCCAACAGACGCTTGGCAAAAATATAGTCCACTGTGAATTGAGCCCGCTCCCGGTCCAGAATGTAGCCCTTCGACAGAAGGTTCGCATCTACCTCCCGGCGCAATACAGGGTCTATCGCGTAAACGGGGTCCGAGGAGCGTGTATCACTGGGCAGGGGGTTTGAGCGCCAGCTGTAATAACGGTAATCCCCCGCGGCAAACTGATCTATGGGAGCAGGCTCGATTTCGATTCCGCTGCAGGCAGTTATAACCAGAGATAGAAGAGTGTAGGCCAGGGCAGTAAATAGACGCATGGTGTTCCTCGGTATTAACGCAGTTTAGGATGCAATGCCGCTCGGTGCGTGCGGTCCCGGTCGGCGACAGCCATGTTAGCAGGGTGCGCGATTGCCGGCCATATGAGGCCCGGGGCTGCTGCAGATGTAACTATGTCGGGTGCTTTGCTGATCCCGGTTTGTTAGCCTAAACTAATATAACCAAAAGTTATTTCCTGGGAGAAAGCATGATTTCGCGCAAGCTGATAAGGACTGATCTGAATCTGCTTGTCGCTTTGCAGATCCTGCTGGAGGAGCGCAATGTGACGCGCGCTGCAGAGCGATTGTCCGTATCGCAGCCCGCCCTGTCGAAGACACTGCAAAAATTGCGGGATTCTTTTGAGGATGAATTGTTCACCCGTACCTCCCACGGGTTGGTTCCCACTCCCCGGGCGGAGGAACTGGGACTGGATTTACCCACCTTACTGGAGACGATCGAGCAGGTACTGGGCGACACGGAGTTCAGCGCCGATACCTATGCTGGTAGCTTCAAACTACTGATGCCACCCATCCTGTGTGAGTCACTGCTGCCTGGCCTGATGGCCGAGTTGCTGGAAACTGCCCCCAACGTACAGATTATTATGGCCGAGGTGCCGCCCAACTATCAGGAGCAGCTTAAAAAAGGCGAGGCGGATTTCGCCGCCTTCGTAGCGCTTGAAACCGAGCGCGATATTCTGGCGGAGCCCATTGCCGCTATTGCGCCCCGTTGTTACATGCGCGTGGAACACCCGCTGGCCCAAAAGGAGTTGAGCCTGCAGGACTTTCTTGCCTATCCTCACCTGCGGCTATACCTGCCGGGTTTGACCCGGGAGAACACCAGTATGGTGGATGATGTGCTGGGACAATACGGTGTGCATCGCAGTATTGCACTGGAGACTACCCAGTTTTCGTCAGCCGTCGGTGTGCTCACGCACACCGATGCGCTGTTGGTGGCGAATGCCGGCTTTCAGGAAGGTGGTTTATACCGGGAGCGCATTGTGGGACACGAAATGCCGGCGGAACTGAAGCGTATGATTCGTAATACCAACAGCGCTCACCGCGGCAAAATGTCGCTGATGCGGCACACCCGGACCTCGCGGAGTGCACCTCACCAGTGGATGCGGGGCCTGCTTATGAAGCATCTGAGCAGTTCGCCTGAGTCGATGCCGGATGTGCAGCAGGAATTACCCACGGACGCTGCGCCGGTAAGCACGGGGTGATAGCCCTACGGTTTTGCTGAACTGTCTGGAAAAGTACAGCTGGTCGTCGTATCCCAGAGCAACTGCCACTCCCTTGACACTGAGCTGCGTGGAATCGAGAAGGTGGCAGGCGTGCTCCATTTTCATGTTGAGGAAGTGCTTGATTGGAGAGTAACCGGTCAATGCTTTGTACTTTTTGGAAAAGTGGTAGCGGGATAGATTGGCGGCGGCGGCCAGGGTATTCAGTGCCAGCGGTTGTCCGATGTGCTCCAGCATCAGGTTCTGTACAGCCTCAAGATCCAGATTGTCATGCCGCGCAGCGCTGGCCTGTCGCATATCCAGAGTGAGATGGGTGAGCAGGTGGCGTAACTGGTTAGCGGCGTTAATGAAAGCGCGGTTACTGTACCCGGTGCGCTGCACGGCCAGCAGGCCTCGAAAATGCGCTACCAGCTGAGGCGATATCCCTACCGGGAGCACTGGCGGGGCGCCTTCCCGGTCACCGAGGTACTGGTTGAACACCGCCGTGCTGGTGCCTTGATAGTGCACCCAATAAATACTCCAGGGCTCGTCGTCGTCGGCTTCATAGTGGTGCATTGTGCCCTGGGGCAGTAACAGAGCGTCTCCCGCCCCGATTGCCCCGCGCCACCCGGCAGTGGAGGCTATACCACGACCCTCTACGCAATAAATTAACAGGTTGTCGTCGTGGCGTTGGCGCTGCATGCGGTGTTTCTCCGCGCGGGGATAGAACCCCATAGCGGTGGGGTAGCACTCCCGTGTGAGGGGGTGTCGCGCGAGTTTTTTACGCATAAAAGCGGGTGTAAGAAACCGAATACCGTTTTCTGGCAGCGGCCACTTCGAGGGTGCACTCATGACGGGGCCCGGGCCGGACTAGCGATGATACGATTGTCCGACAAAATAACAATATAGTCCATATATTTGACAATTTCCTCCCTTGGTCGCGATGCTGGTCAAAGGTATTCTGGCGCACAATATCCAAGCAGCGAGTGCAGGGAAGCGGTTACACCCTGGGTGGCCGCCATCCAAACTTCACAGCGGGAGCATAAAACGATGAACAAAAGCGAAGGCATAATCAGCCCGGAACTGGAAGCAGCGCGAGACGAAGTGGCGTTGCTGATGGAACGTGCCCGCGTGGCACAGGCAAAGATTGCTGAATACACTCAGGAACAGGTAGATGAACTGATCACCGCCATGGTCTGGGCGGTGGCGCAGGAGGAACGGTCAGAGGAAATTGCGCGATTCACCGTGGAGGAGACCCAGCTTGGGAACTACGAGGGAAAGTACCTCAAGATACACCGTAAGACCCGCGCCACTCTGATGGACATTATCGACGATAAGTCTGTGGGTGTGATCGAGGAAGATCCGGAACGCAATATCGTCAAGATCGCGAAGCCAGTTGGCGTGATCGGCGCGTTATCACCTTCCACCAACCCCGAAGCCACTCCGGTAATTAAATCAATTTCTGCGGTGAAGGGACGCAATGCGATTATCATCGCACCGCACCCCCGGGCGAAGCTTACCAATAAGAAAATTTGCGACTATATGCGTGAAGCCATTGTTGCGATGGGCGCCCCGGCGGATCTGGTGCAGAGTATTGATGTGCCCTCCCTGGACAAGACCAATGAGCTCATGCGCCAGTGTGACCGCATTCTGGCTACCGGTGGCGGCGCTATGGTAAATGCCGCTTACTCCTCTGGCACACCCGCGCTGGGTGTGGGTGTGGGTAACGCGGTAATTACCGTGGATGACACCGCTGATTTGGATGAAGCGGCGGAAAAAATTCGCATCTCCAAAACGCTCGATCTCGCTGCGTCCTGTTCTTCAGACAATGCGGTGCTGGTATTCGAATCGATTTACGAGGAGTTTCTGGAGAAACTCAAAGCCGAGGGTGGCTATCTTGTAAATGACGAGGAGAAAATGAGGTTGCAAAACGTACTGTGGGAAGATGGCCACATCAACGCCAAGATTGTTGCGCAGCCCGCGGCGGTGATCGCGGGGCAGGCCGGTTTTGACCTGCCCGAGGGGCGCCAGTTCCTGATTATTCCTGAGACCGGCGCCGGACCAGATCACCCCTTCTCCGGTGAGAAGCTCACCGTAACGATGGCCTTTTATAAAGTGAAAGACATCGATGAGGCTATTGATCTCACCAACCGTATTCAGGCTTATCAGGGCCAAGGCCACAGCTGCGGCATATACTCCTACAACGACCACAACGTCATGAAGCTGGCGGCTGCCACGCGCACCTCTCGTGTCATGGTCAACCAGCCACAGGCCGCCTCCAACAGCGGTAACCTCTGGAACGGCATGCGTCAGACGTTTTCGTTGGGCTGCGGTTCCTGGGGTGGCAACAGTATCAACCACAATATCACCTGGCGCGACCTGATTAACGAGACCTGGGTTTCCAAGCCGCTGGCCAAGACCAAGGAGATTCCTTCGGATGACGAACTGTTCGGCGCGGTCATCGGCAGGTTGTAGCAGTAAAGCATGGGAGTTTCCTGCGGGAACCGTTTTTATTAGCGCCCCTTTTTGCTTTCGAGGGTTATCAACATGGATTTTTCTCTGACAGAGGACCAAAAAGCGTTTGTCGAAAGTGCCCGCGCATTTTCAGACGGCGTACTTGCGCCCAATGCCGCCAGGTGGGATGAGCACGCGATTTTCCCCAAGGAAGCATTGCAACAGGCCGGTGAGCTTGGGTTTATGGGAATGTACACCCCGGAAAATGCATGTGGCCTCGCCATGACGCGGTTGGATGCCAGTCTTATCGTGGAGGAGTTGTCCAAGGGCTGTACCGCTACCGCTGCTTTCCTGACAATTCACAACATGGTGACCAACATGATTGGCCGCTACTGCTCTGAAGCCACCATTGAGCAGTGGTGTCCTGCACTCACTGTGGGTGCCAAGCTGGCCTCATACTGCCTGACCGAACCTGGCGCGGGCTCTGATGCGGCCTCTCTTGGCACCACGGCGAAAAGGGATGGAGACGATTACATCGTGAATGGCGCCAAGGTATTTATTTCTGGTGCCGGTGAAACAGATGTGCTGGTAGTCATGCTGCGCACCGGAGAGACTGGTCCAAAGGGCATTACCGCTTTATTGATTCCAGCGGACGCGCCGGGCATTTCCTACGGCAAAAAAGAAGACAAAATGGGGTGGAATGCTCAGCCCACACGCATGATTACGTTTGACGGCGTGCGTGTGCCGATAGCCAACCGGCTGGGTGAAGAGGGGCAGGGTTTCGCCATTGCGATGGAAGGACTTGACGGCGGGCGTATCAATATCGCTACTTGCAGTGTCGGCACTGCTCAGCAGGCGCTGGAGGAAGCCACTGCCTACGTGCAGGAGCGCAAGCAGTTCGGCGGTGCGATTGCAGATTTTCAATCCACTCAGTTTAAGCTGGCGGACATGCTCACCGAACTGGTAGCTGCGCGTCAAATGGTGCGCCTCGCGGCCTACAAGCTCGACATCAAGGATTCCCAAGCGTCCACATACTGTGCCATGGCGAAGCGCTTTGCCACTGATGTGGGCTTCGAGGTGTGTAACAGCGCTTTGCAATTATTTGGTGGCTATGGATACATCCGGGAATACCCCATGGAGCGACATGTGCGCGATACCCGTGTACACCAAATTCTTGAGGGAACTAACGAGATTATGCGGGTTATTGTTTCCCGCAAACTGTTAATGGAAGGCGCACTGGAGGTGATCAAGTGAGTATAAGCACATCGGACAAACTGAAAATCGATATTCGTGACAGCGTTGCATTGCTGACAATCGACAATCCCGCGGCAAATACCTGGGATGTGGAGAGCCTGCCTGCATTGCGCGATGCCGTGGAGAAGCTGAACGAAGATAAGTCTATTTACGCCTTGGTGATTACTGGTGAAGGAGAGAAATTCTTTTCTGCCGGTGCTGATCTGAAACTATTTGCTGATGGCGATCCGCAAACTGCGGGAGACATGGCGCGTTATTTCGGTGAGGCTTTTGAAACCCTGTCGAATTTTCGCGGAGTGTCGATAGCAGCGGTCAATGGTTTTGCTATGGGCGGTGGTCTTGAGGTGGCACTGGCCTGCGATATCCGGATTGCAGAAGAGCAGGCCCAGATGGCGCTGCCCGAAGCCAAGGTAGGACTATTACCTTGCGCAGGTGGCACCCAGCGTTTGGCGTGGCTGGTGGGTGAGGGTTGGGCAAAGCGCGTCATATTGTGTGGTGAACGTCTGGATGCGGCCACTGCCGAGCGTATCGGCTTGGTAGAGGAGGTAGTCGGTAAAGGTGAGTCTCTGGAGCGCGCCCTCAAGCTGGCCGAGCAGGTGGGGGGTCAAAGTCCCACGTCTGTGCGTATGTGCAAGACCCTCATTCACTCTGCCCGCGACAAGGCGATCGGCGATGGCTTGCAAGGAGAGCGTGATCTTTTCGTAGACTTGTTCTCGACGGAAGACCAAAAAGAAGGCGTCAACGCCTTTCTCGAAAAGCGTAAGCCCGATTGGAAGAACAGCTAAGGAAGATTGAACATGTCTGATGCCCCCATTCTGTTTGAGGAATTGCCAGCCGGATCCCGCAAGCTGGGCCGGGTAACATTGAGTGTCGCGGCAACCCTGAATTCGCTCACGCTTGAAATGGTTGATCTGTTGCAGGCACAGCTGGATACCTGGCGTGAGGCTGATGATATCGCCGCGGTATTTATCGAAGGCGCTGGCGAAAAAGCCTTTTGTGCTGGTGGCGATGTGCAGGCACTGCACAAGTCGTCGGTGGAAACACCGGGAGGGCCCTGCGACTATGCCGAGAACTTCTTCGCTCGTGAATACCGTATGAACTATACGCTTCATACCTATGACAAGCCCCTTGTCTGCTGGGGTCACGGTATTGTTATGGGCGGAGGTCTGGGTGTCATGGCGGGTTGTTCGCACCGAGTGGTGACTGAGAAAACCCGTATCGCTATGCCAGAGGTCACGATTGCGCTATTTCCCGATGTCGGCGGCACCTGGTTCCTGAACCGCATGCCCGGTAGTTCGGGCCAGTTTCTGGCTTTGACCGGGGCCTCCATTAACGCCGCGGACGCCATCTACACGGGTATCGCTGATCGTTTCATTGCCAGCGAGCACAAGATCGCTGTGGTCGACAGCTTGCTCGCTCAGCAATGGTCGAGTGACCCGGTGAAAAATCATGGCCTTGTGCGCCACGCTCTGCGGCCCTTTGCTGAGCAAAGCATCGCCCAGTGCCCCGGCGGACAGGTAGAGCCGCACCTCGGGTCTATCAATACCCTGTGTGACGGTGATGATATCCACCAGATTATTGACAATATTGTGTCACTGCAGACTCAGGATCCGTGGCTATCCAAAGCCGGTCAAAGCCTTGCGCATGGTTCGCCCCTTGCGGCTCTCTGGATTGCGCGGCAGTTGGCGGAGAACCGGCACGCCTCTTTGAGAGAAATCTTCCAGTCTGAAGTTCGCCTAGCGACCAACATCGTTCGCCATCCGGAGTTTGCGGAGGGTGTGCGCGCACTGCTAATTGACAAAGACCGCAGTCCAAGTTGGCAATACAACACCTCCCGGGATGTGCCAGAGGACGTACTGGCGGGCTTTTTCAGTGATCCCTGGAATAGCAATCCGCTTGCAGACCTGTAAACGAACGACGAGGGGTATTGAATAATGGCTAATGTTGCATTTATCGGCCTTGGTAATATGGGTGGCCCAATGGCCACTAATCTGGTGAAGGCCAGCCACAACGTGGTGGTTTTTGATTTAGCGCAAGCTGCCTGCGATCAATTGGCAAGCGCGGGTGCTTCGATTGCTGGCACTGCGGCCGAGGCCGTGGTGGGGGCGGATTATGTGATTTCTATGCTACCCGCTGGTAAGCATGTGGCGGCCACTTACCTCGGAGACACTGGTCTGCTCGCAACACTGGATGTCGCCACGACCGTACTCGATTGCAGCACGATTGATGCTGCCACTGCGCGGGCCGTTGGCGAGGCCGCCGCCACGATGGGCATTGGCTTCATGGACGCTCCCGTATCCGGAGGTGTTGCCGCGGCAGCTGCGGGAACGCTCGCGTTCATGTGCGGCGGCAGCGCAGAAACCTTTAAAAAAGCCGAGATTATCCTGAAGGATATGGGCAAGAATATTTTTCATGCTGGCCCTGCCGGGAGCGGGCAGGTAGCCAAGGGCTGTAATAACATGTTGCTGGCAATCCACATGATCGGCACCTGTGAGGCACTTGAAATGGGTGCTCGGAATGGACTCGATCCGAAAGTCCTGTCTGATATTATGCTGGCCTCTTCCGGCCGCAACTGGTCACTGGAGGTGTACAACCCTTATCCCGGGGTGATGGAAGCGGCGCCCGCCAGCCATGATTACCAGCCCGGCTTTATGGTCGACCTAATGGTGAAAGATCTTGGTCTTGCTATGGAGATTGCCGAGCAAAGCGGGGTGAAAAACGTTATGGGCCAACTGGCGCAAAGTTTATATATGGAGGATCAGGACGCGGGTAATGGTCAGCGTGACTTCTCTGGCATCCTGCAAAACTTGCAGGATTGACTGCAGGTATATGTCGCGGCTAAAGAATATTAGCCGTTGCAGTACGTGTTAAATTCCGAGGACGTATTGTTAAAACCCTCCTTCTCAGCCAGAATCCATGGGCGCTCGCAGGCTTGCGTGCGTTCGCACCAGGTGTATCCCGCGGACGCAATGCAGCCATGCACATCCCGATCGGAACCAGTAGCCGTTGCCTGCGGGGAGTGAGCGGATTGCGTCGCGCAGCCTCCGAGCAATAATAGTGACGCTAGTAATCCTGCAGAACGATAAGTCATAGCCATCTCCTCTGGATTGTTTTCAGAGCATACGATAAACAGCTATCCACAGATAGGCCACTGTGCCGGCGGAAATGCAAACAGACTTGCCTTGGCAACAAAAAAACAGGCGAGAACCTCAGGTGATTAATCGATAAATTCCGTAAATCAGGCCAACGCCGATCGTGAGAAAAATAGTGCGTCCAATGCTAGAGCCGGATTCATCAGCGCTGTGTTCAGTCATAGAAAGTGACTTCGACTGCTCACAGGACTCAACCAATGCCCCAGCGGCTTTCAGGTCGACCCCTGGTCGTATTCGTGCACGTTCGCTGGCCGAGACTTCACGGTGAGCGTTAATCCTGGCTATTACATCATCTGGTAGTTCGGTTTCAGTATTCACGGATGAGCCGCGCGAACGTTTGGTGCCATCAGTAGGCTTCATTTTCATCCCTGACAAGCACCGTTAGATGTCCCATTGAATCAACCGACAGGTTGAAAACGATGGGCTTACAGCACACTTGACAGTCCTCGATGTACTCTTGTCCGGCCTCCTGCTGATCTACCAGGATATCAATAGACTCGCCACAATAAGGGCACGAGACACGTTGTTCATCCAAAGGTCGCATACGTTACCTCCTGACCGCTTGGCGCTTCATCACATGATGCGGGTATTCAGGTGAATATCCATTGGCCCCAGTGCGATCCGTGGGACAAGTGAAAATATAGCCGACATAATAGCGGGATTTGCAGGTGCGAATAAATGATAGTACGTGCGGACTGTTTGTAAGGCTGAAAAATAAATATCCCTGTATTGCGGCACGCTCGACCAATGCAAAAATACTACGAGCGACAGGATCCTGCGAGGCGTGAGCCCGAGATTAAAAAGGCGTCGACAAGTATGGAGGCGTATTCATAGTTATGGATGTAACGTCAACAACGGGGGTGCGTGGTAAGCCACCCCGGCTGAGTTGACGTTTAGAACTCTGATTATTTAGAGCGGGACGACCTTGTTTGCACAGGGCCCTTTTTGACCTTGACCAACTTCAAATTCAACAGCCTGGCCATCATTAAGCGTCGCAAAACCGCCGCCACTTTGTATTTCCGAATGATGAACAAACAGGTCCTTTCCGCCGTCTTCAGGTGTAATGAAGCCGAAGCCTTTGTCAGCGTTAAACCACTTAACGGTACCTTTACTCATGTTACTTCCTCACTATAGGATGAAAAATGCTGTTGATTTACGTTCGAGTTCACACAAACGAAGACGAATCGTAAGTCTATTTACATCAAATTGCTATAAATCGCCAGTATTATCAGTGATATTGTCACTGTCTCCCGGCGATTCAGCATCCTGAGATTGGGTATTTTTCGCCTCAGCTTTTTTAAGGCGTTTTTCTTCTTTCTTCTTTTTCTTCGCGATTTCCCGCTGCCGCTTCTCGAAAGAATAATTGGGTTTAGCCATCAAAATGCCTGCCTATAGTGGATACAATTTGAATTTGGTAGGGAAAATACAATGATTTGCCGGCCACTTTACGTCCCGCAGTCCATGCTTATT
>JAAENL010000134.1 GCA_024224435.1 Halieaceae bacterium | reverse complement strand
GTTGAAAACCACGCCCTTGTAAACCAGATCGCTGTCGGCGTCACTTGGCTCCGCGAACTCTACTCTATGGCCTTCCTGAGCGAAATCCAGCGGGTCCAGGCGGGAAAAAAAGACTGCGTCCAGATAGACATTAAGTAGATTGTTGAAGTCTTTCTGATTCTGGCTTGCGAAGGGGTAGGCGGTCCAGTCGGAGCTGGTGAAGGCGTTCATGAACGTATTCAGTGAGCGGCGCAACATCATGAAAAACGGATCTCGTACCGGGTAGTGCTCGCTGCCGCACAGAGCCGTGTGTTCCAGTATGTGTGCAACCCCCGTTGAATCTTTCGGCACGGTGCGCAGCGCAACCAGAAAAACGTTTTCAGTGTTGTCCGCAGCCAGGTGATAGTGAATGGCCCCGGTCTTGCGATGCTCATACTGCTCAACGCGAATATTCAGTGAAGCTATTTCCTGCTGACGGACAGCCTCGAAGGCGGGGTGAGACGTGCTGGACGGTGTGGCGCTGATGGTCATCTCTATACTCGTGGTGTGTGTCTTGAACCGGGTGGCTATTCTACCCAATTTGACAGTTATTTATCTCAGTTGACGCGATTTCGCTCAAACGTGTCATGTGGCTCGCTTTCAGGAGGCTCCCGGTGACGCCTTGCGGGGCTCAAGATTAATCCTGTACAGCCATGGCCAGCGTTTGCCTGTGACCCAGATGCCCCCGTCGTCGGGGTTGCGTGCGATACCATTGAGCACATCTGTTCCGGCGCGACGCTCACCCACAGGTAATAGTCCCCGCAAGTCGATAACACCTGTCACAACGCCGCTGTCGGGATCGATGATGACGATCTCGTCGCTCCGCCAGACGTTTGCCCAGATTGCGCCGTCAACCCACTCCAGCTCGTTGAGAAAACGAACCGGGCGTCCTTTTAGAGTTACTTGTATGCTGCGTTCCACCTTCGCGGTACTTGGGTCAAGGAAGCGTACTATGGCAGAGCCATCACTGTAGATGAGGTGTTCGCCATCATTGGTGAGCCCCCAACCTTCGCCGGGGAGTGGTCTGCTCTCAAGTAGCGCGAGATCCGACTTGCGGTAGATCAGCATCAGGCCTTCGCGCCAGGTCAGTTGGTAAATTTTGTTTCCCAAAACGGTAAGTCCTTCGCCGAACAAGTTCCCTGCCAGGCTGCGGCCGACATCCAGCGATCCGTCCTCGAAGTGATAACGCAGGAGGCGCGACTCTCCATAGTTCCCCGTGCTCACATAGAGTTGGTTATCGAGAATTTCGAGGCCCTGCACAAAAAGCTCCCTTGACTGGGGCTTGCGCTCCGCCACTGTGGCCGTATACCACTCCACGGGCCACGCAGTGGCGGGTGCAAGTATGATAATGAGGATTAGCGAGCGGAACAGCATGATTCAGATACGATTGCGGGACAGATCCCGAATTATAAACCGGGCAGGCGACAGTGCGCGAGCCAGGGCGCGATTAACGGGCAAAGGCTCGTTGCATATCTGGCCTGCCAGTATTTCTGACGCCAGCGGGGTAGATACAAGGCCCCGGGAGCCGTGCGCGGTGGTAAGGTAGAGGCCTGGCTGATAAGGCCCTTTGCGAGACGGTATTGATTTCGCATTTTTTCGCAAGTGAGAAAATTGCGCGATGAATTGCGTCAGGTCGGGCACTGGCCCCACCATCGGCAGGTAGTCCGGGCTCGCATACCGAAACCCGACATAACCATCAAGCTCCCGTTCTGTCACGCTAGCAAGATAGTTATGCCACTGCGGAACTGCCTTGGCGAGACGATTCAGGTTGTGCCGATGATCCGCCGCACGGCAGGCGGATTCCGTCTCACCGATGTCATAGGTCGCACCAATGATGTGGTGCTGGTCCCGGGCGGGAGTCATATATCCCTCATGACACAGAACCGCCCTTAGTCCCGCACTATCAGGCGAGGTAGGTAGCCGTGTTATCTGCCCCCGGATACGTTGGGCTGGCAGCCAGTCTAGCTGCTGCAGGGTCTTGCCTGCGTGACCCGCGGCTACGATTGCGCATTGGCCCGTTGCGAGGCTGGCACCGCCGGCATAGGCTTTCCAATGGGAACCCTCCCTGCGAAAAATAACCTCGCCACAATGCTCCAGCACAACTATATTTTGGTGTGACGTTGCGGCAGCGCAAACAGACTCGGGACAAAGCCAGCCGGACTCAGGAAACCAATAGCCGGCATGATCTTGTGCTATTCCGATTTTTCGGGACGCATCGCTAGCACTCAGCACCTGCACAAAGTCCTCAAGCCCGGTTAGCATTGCTGCGAAAGCATCGGGTTTTTCCGACTGAACAATTTGCTGGAAACAACCGCACAGTTCGCCATCTATCTGTTCGTTGAGTAAACCCTCCGAAAATAGGCGTTGGTAATAGCGGTTGGCAAAACGAAAGCTTTGCGAGGCGAAATCCGCAAGCGATGAATGCTGTTTAGACAGTCTTGTGTAAAGAACACCCCTATCAATTCCGGAGGCGCCGTCCGCAAGTTTGCCCTGCTCGACCAGCGTCACCAACACCCCTCGACGAGCGAGCGCGGCAGCAAT
>JAAENL010000133.1 GCA_024224435.1 Halieaceae bacterium | reverse complement strand
TTCATATTGAGCATGAGTGCACCCGTTTTACGGAATAGCTGAACTCCCGCATTTGATACCAGATCGTCAGAGCATAAAAAAGGGCAGAGCAGAGTTTCCGTGCGTGGAAATTCTGCTCTGCCCTTTGCAGAAACTTTGCCGCGCTGGGACTAACTTTCGTCGAGGAAGCTGCGCAGGTAATCTGAGCGCGTCGGATGACGCAGGTTGCGCAGTGCGTTGGCCTCGATCTGTCGGATGCGCTCCCGCGTGACATCAAACTGTTTGCCCACTTCCTCCAGCGTGTGGTCTGTGTTCATGTCAATTCCGAAGCGCATACGCAACACTTTTGCTTCCCGCGCGGTAAGGCCGGCGAGGACGTCCTTGGTAGCTTCCTGCAGGCCCTGTCCGGTGGCAGAATCGACGGGGGAGCTGATTGTATGGTCCTCGATAAAGTCACCGAGATGGGAATCCTCGTCATCGCCGATAGGAGTCTCCATAGAAATAGGCTCCTTGGCGATCTTAAGCACTTTGCGCACCTTGTCCTCAGGCATGTCCATGCGTTCGCCGAGTTCTTCCGGCGTCGGCTCGCGGCCCATTTCCTGCAGCATTTGCCGCGATATCCGGTTCAGCTTGTTGATCGTCTCGATCATGTGCACCGGGATGCGGATGGTGCGTGCCTGGTCGGCAATGGAGCGCGTTATCGCCTGGCGAATCCACCAGGTGGCGTAGGTGGAGAACTTGTATCCCCGTCGGTATTCGAACTTGTCTACGGCCTTCATCAGTCCAATGTTGCCTTCCTGAATAAGATCCAGAAATTGCAGGCCCCGATTGGTGTATTTTTTCGCGATAGAAATCACCAGTCGCAGGTTGGCTTCGACCATTTCTTTTTTGGCGCGTCGGGCACGGGCTTCGCCCATCGACATGTTGCGGTTGATCTCTTTGATCTCGGTAACCGTGAGGCCGACTTTCTCCTCTATCTGCGCCATGCGGCGCTGTAGACGCTGGATTTCTGCTTTTTCGGCTGCGAGCTTGGGGCCATAGGTTTTTTTGCGAGCATGGCGCGCGGCCCAGCGCATATCTGTTTCAGAACCCTGGTAGGAGCTGATGAAATCCTTACGTGGCATGCCGCACACCTTCACGGCGATGCGCATAATCTCCCGTTCCTGGTCGCGAATGCCCAACAGAATATTGCGTGGCGAATCGGTAAGAGGGTCAGAGACACGGGGAGTGAATTTGAAGAACTTGAACAGGCTGCTCAGTTTCTCCATTTCCTTTATGGTGGTTTTGTCCTGGCGCCCTTTGGCAGCGATCGCCTTTTCGGTCTTGTTGTGCTGACGCTTCAGGGCAGAGAAGCGCTTTTTAGCCTCGACCGGATCCGGGCCCGTGTCTACTTCATCGTCGTCATCGTCGTCATTGGACGCGGCGGGTGGTGATGCCTCGGCGACCTCGGCCGCTGAGGGCACGTGATCGGCAGGGTCGAGGTATCCGACCATAATATCGCTCAGACGGCGCTCTTCTTTGGCAACCAGTTCGTATTCGTCGAGTACTCTCTTCACTGATCCGGGGTAGCAGGCCAGGGCGGACAACATCTCCCTGATGCCTTCTTCGATTCGCTTGGCGATCACAATTTCGCCCTCGCGGGTGAGCAGTTCCACTGTGCCCATCTCGCGCATGTACATGCGCACTGGATCTGTCGTGCGGCCTGCTTCTGTCTCCACTGCGGCCAGTGCCGCTGCGGCCTCGGCGGCGGCGATGTCATCGGCCGAAGAATCGCCCTCGGTCATGAGCAGTTCATCAGCGTCCGGTGCAGCTTCAAACACCTGAATGCCCATGTCATTGATCATCTGGATAATATCTTCGACCTGGTCCGGATCTGAAATATCCTGAGGCAGGTGATCATTAACCTCCGAATAGGTCAGGAAACCCTGTTCCTTACCTTTCGCGATCAGATCTTTTAGTCTGGACTGTTGATGGGCAGCATCTGTCATTGAGCCAGCATCCTGAAATAGGGAAAAAAATTAGCCGGGGATTATACCCGAAATTAGCGGCGCACTAACAGGAGAAGTCTGGATATTTCTAATAAAGTGGATTATTCCGGCGGTTACATAGCCCCGCCCTGCGCTTTATTAAATGTGGGGACGGTCATTGGCTAAAACAAGTGCCCCGCCGGCCTGATTTGGCCTGTCGTCGGGGGCCGCCGCTGAATTAGTCAGCAGGTTTGTTGCGCTGCGCATCCCTCGCCAGTTTCTCCTGCAGCAGCTCCTTCAGTCGCTGCTTCTCCGTGTCACTCACATCAGCGTAGTTGGTGACTTTCAGTTTGTCGACCTGAGCGGCCAATTTGTTTTGTCCCGGCAAATGCGTCAGAGCCAGCAATGTATCGGTGAACTCCTGTTCGATGCCAGTGGCAGGAATCAGCCTTTCCTGCCCCGCCAAACGATTCAGCAGGTTGCCCTCGGGTGTTCCATACCAGTGCCCCAGCAACATTGCGGTGCTGGATTCCGGTCGTCGTTGCAGCAGTTGCAACAGGTCTAAAAGCAGCTGACTGCCCTCGAAATCCAGCCCTTCGAGCTGCGCCTGACTGATCAAGCGGGCCATAGTTGGCTGATGCAGTAGCAGGGCAATTGCGGTCTGAACAAGACTCGAGTAACCCTCTGGTGTGGGTCTGTGCCTGAAGCTGGGCTGCGTTTCGCCCGCGTGCTCGGCCTCTGAAAAGGGCACCTCATCCAGATAGGGCGGGGGTGATTCTGCACTATCTGTATGGGTTTCCGGCGCCAGCTCCGCGTCAATGGGCGGAACTTCCAGTTGCATAAGACTGGTCAGTTCCAGCCCGGTGCGTTCTGCCAAAGATTGATACATCAACTGTCGAAACACGCCTTCGGGTAATTGCCTGATGTAGGGTAGGGCCTGCTTACTCATCCGAGCGCGCCCCTCCAGGCTGTTCAGGTCCAGGTTTCGTGAGGTGGACTCAAACAGGAAATTCTCTAGCGGAACGGCCTCGGCCATCAGTTGCTCGAAGGCCTCGCGCCCGCCGCTGCGCACCGCGTCATCTGGATCCTGACCCTCCGGCAGGAAGAGAAAGCGCGCCTGGCGCCCATCCTCCATACTCGGAAGTGCAGCCTCAAGGGCCCGCAGCGCGGCGCGTCGACCCGCGGTATCTCCGTCAAAACAGAACACTACTTCCGGGCAGAGCCTGTAGATACGCTCCAGGTGGACCTGGCTGGTGGCTGTGCCCAGTGTCGCCGTGGCATACGTGATGCCGTGCTGGGCGAGGGCGATGACATCCATGTAGCCTTCCACGACCAAAATGCGATCCAGCTGGCGGTTGGCCTGGCGCGCCTCGTAAAGTCCGTACAGTTCCCGGCCCTTTTGAAAAATCGGCGTCTCCGGGGAGTTCAGGTACTTCGGTTTGTCGTCGCCCAGCACCCGTCCACCGAAAGCAATAACCCGACCACGTCGGTCCCGAATGGGGAATGCTACCCGGTCGCGGAAACGATCGTAGACTCTTCCCGACTCGTTTTTGACCAACATGCCGGCCTTGATTAACAGGGCCTGCAATTCTTCGCCACCGCCAAGTGCCGGGTGCAGGCTGTCCCAGCCCGGGGGCGCGAAACCGAGGTTAAAATCCCGGGCGACCTGACCCGACAATCCGCGCCCTTTGAGGTATTCGATTGCCCGCGGCGCATCGCTGTGCTGACGCAGTTGTGCCTGATAGTAGAGTGAGACTTTCTCCATCAGCGTGTACAGCGGTTTGTTGCTGTCCTCGCGCTGTCCCGTATCGCGACCGTCACGGCTGGGCTCCCGCGGGACTTCCATGCCGGCGCTGCTGGCCAGATTGTCTACCGCCTGCGGAAACTCCAGATTGTCGTATTCCATCAGGAAGGTGAGCGCGTTGCCACCGGCACCACAGCCGAAGCAATAATAAAACTGCTTATCCGGATTTACGCTGAAGGAAGGGCTGCGTTCCTCGTGGAAAGGGCAGCGGGCCGAGTAGTTCTTGCCGGACTTTTTCAGTTTTACACGGCGGTCGATCACCTCGACAATATCGACGCGGTCAAGGAGATCATCCAGAAAAGACTGTGGTATGCGTCCGGGCATGGCCCTACCGGTGGCAGCGGGTTAGCTCGCTATTGAAGCATGTCGCGAGGTAAAAGTTTAGGCCGCGATGGAGTGGTCGATGCCGTAATCTGCACCGGCGCTATACATCAGCCGGTGAGTTTCGCCTTGACCATCTGGCTGACGGCGCCCATATCGGCGCGGCCAGCAAGCTGAGGCTTCAGTTCACCCATTACGGATCCCATCGCCGCCATGCCGCTGGCATCTGCTGCGGCAATGGCCGCGTCGATCAGGTCAGACAGCTCCCCCTCGCTCAGTTGTGAGGGAAGAAATTCCTGAATGACGGCGATTTCAGCGTTTTCCTTGTCGGCCAGGTCGAGACGCTCTGCGTCGGTGAACTGTTGTGCAGAGTCGCGACGTTGCTTGACCATTTTATCGAGCACAGCAAGGGCACGCGTGTCATCTACTGCGATGCGCTCGTCGACTTCAATGCGTTTGAATTCTGCCTGGATCAGCCGCAGAGCAGTGAGGCGGTCTTTGGCTTTGGCTTTCATGGCGGCTTTGGTAGCCGCCTTGATGGACTGGGTGAGGGAGTCTTCGCTCATTGGGTGAAGACAGCGGTCTCAGTACAGGCGGACGCGCTTGCGATTCTCGCGGGACAGCTTCTTGAGATGGCGTTTCACCGCGGCGGCGCCAGCGCGCTTGCGCACAGTAGTCGGCTTTTCATAGTGCTCGCGCTTGCGAACCTCGGCGAGAACGCCTGCTTTTTCACAGGAGCGTTTGAAACGCCGCAACGCCACGTCGAAGGGCTCGTTTTCCTTGATCTTGATATGGGGCATTTAGACCTCAATTCAGTAATTCAGTGCATGAGGGTGGTTTTGTGTCGGCCACAATCACCCGTAACCTTAAAGGGCGCGCATTCTAGCCCGTTGGAGGCTGTTTTGCAAAGCGCTTCTGGGACGCTCGCTCGAGCGGGATTTGTCCCGGTTGCGGGGGCGATGGCGCTGCCGTGGGCGCCGATGCTGGCTCAGGGCGTGACATGGGCGCGTATATCCGCCTTTTTTTGTCTGGTTGATCGCGGGGGCAGCCAGTATCATGCGCCAATTCGATAGCGAGGATGAGATCAATGCTGGTGCTGGGCCTGGAAACCTCCTGCGATGAAACAGGGGTAGCGTTGTATGACACCAGCGCGGGTTTGTTGGCACACGCCCTGTTTAGCCAGGTGGATATTCACGTGGAGTATGGTGGGGTGGTGCCTGAGCTGGCCTCCCGGGATCATGTGCGCAAAGTCCTGCCGCTGGTGCAGGAGGTACTGCAGGACTCCGGGCGCGATGAGCAGTCGATCGACGCCGTCGCCTACACGGCGGGCCCCGGCCTGGCGGGGGCACTGATGGTCGGCGCTACCCTGGCGCGGGCGCTGGCATGGGGCTGGGGTATACCTGCACTGGGTGTGCACCATATGGAGGGTCATTTGTTAGCGCCTATGCTTGAGGAGGATTCCCCGCCGTTTCCCTTCGTGGCCTTGCTGGTCTCTGGCGGGCATACTCAGTTGGTGCGCGTAGATGCGATTGGACGCTACCGGCTATTGGGCGAATCTCTTGATGATGCCGCGGGTGAAGCCTTCGACAAAGTGGCGAAGATGCTGGGGCTGCCTTACCCTGGTGGCCCTCACGTTGCCCGACTTGCCGAGCAAGGAGACGCCTCGCGATTCGATTTCCCGCGGCCCATGGTGAATCGCCCGGGGCTGGATTTCAGTTTTAGCGGCCTCAAAACCCACACCCTTAATACAGTCGCTCTGTGC
>JAAENL010000132.1 GCA_024224435.1 Halieaceae bacterium | reverse complement strand
AGCAGGGGCGCTGGCAATAAAACCGGCCAATATGACTTATGAGGAAGCCGCCGCCGTTCCTGTTGGGGGATTTGAAGCATTACATTTTCTCAGACAAGGAAATTTACAGAGCGGACAAAAGGTTTTGATTAATGGTGCGGGTGGAACGATAGGTACTTTTGCTGTCCAGCTTGCAAAATACTTTGGGGCTGAAGTGACTGGCGTGGACAGCACAGCTAAATTGGACATGCTGCGCTCGATTGGTGCAGACCAGGTCATTGATTACACTCAAGAAGATTTCACTAAAAGCGGTGAGACCTATGATTATATTCTCGACGTAGTGGGCAAGAGTTCGTTTTCAGGTAGTATCAGATCGCTAAAGCAAAACGGACGCTATCTTATAGCTAACCAGGGGCTGTCACAGATGGTACGGGGACGATGGACTTCTATGACAAGCAGCAAGAAAGTGATATTCGGGGCAGCAAGTCCAAAGACTGAAGATATACTCTTCCTCAAAGAGCTTATTGAGGCGGGAGAGCTAAAACCGGTCATAGATAGAACCTATCCGTTGGAACAGACTGCCGAGGCGCACAGGTATGTCGAAAAAGGGCACAAAAAGGGAAATGTAGTCATATCTGTGGAACATAACGACAAAATCTAACAAAGCGCTGCACCCGACAGCTATTCCACGAGGCAGAAAAACCTACTCCCAAGGACATCGTCACTCTTTCTTTTACCGTTCAATTTCAGCGAACGCCGAATCCTAATCTCTCAATCTCTACCGACCCGACCTTGACAATCCTATTCGGAACATCTGGGGGAACCACATGACCAAGCCAATCATCCTGGCCAAGAACATCCACAAGACCTACCGCACCGGTGAGGTGGAGGTTAACGCCCTGCGTGGCGTGGACCTGACCATCCAACCCGCCGAGATGGTCGCCATCATGGGCCCGTCGGGCTGCGGCAAGACGACACTGATCAACTGCCTTTCGGGGCTGGACCAGGTCGACCGCGGCGAGGTGCTGCTCGAAGGCGCGGCGCTGCACAAGATGAAGGACAAGGTGCGCACCACCTACCGGGCGCGGCGCATGGGCTTCGTCTTTCAGACCTTCAACCTGCTACCGGTGATCACCGCCTTGGAGAACGTGGAGTTGCCGCTTCTGGTGAGCGGCGTGCGTCCCAAAGAGGCCCGGCAGCGGTCGCTCGATGGCCTGGCCAGCGTCGGTCTTTCGGACCGCGCCCACCATCGCCCAGCGCAACTCTCCGGCGGCCAACGCCAGCGCGTCACCATCGCCCGTTCCCTGGTCAACAATCCCGCCATCGTCTGGGCCGACGAACCAACCGGCAACCTGGACAGCGAGACCGCCGCCGACGTGCTCAGCCTGATGCAGCGCCTCAACCGCGAGCAGGGCCAGACCTTCGTCATCGTCACCCACGAAGCCAAGATCGGCGACCTCTGCGACCGCGTCGTGCGCATGCGGGACGGGGAGATCGTGGACGACGGCAACGGCGACAACAATCATGTCGTTGCCGATGAGTAAGGCGACTTCCGAAAAATAATTGAGAGAGATTTTATCATTTTTCGGAAGTCGCTAGAGGCATTTTCGGATTGGAGGCTTTTTTATTTTTCCGAAAATGCCTAAGCGCCCGCACTGGCAGTTGCAAACCCTACCGCTGACTCACATATCATCCGAGGAGACAAACCATGTTCGATTTCCTTAACTTCCTCCCCGATTGGCTCAACACGTTCTCATTCATCATGATCGTCGGTCTAGGCATCGTGCTGCTCTTTGTGGCGGCGCTTTCGCTGCGCAATCCGCTTATCGGCAAGCTGGGCGTGCGCAACATCCGGCGCCGTCCAATCCAGACGGCCCTGACCGTGGGCGGCTTGACCCTGAGCACCGTGATCATCGTCAGCGCCCTCGCCATTGGCGACACGCTCGACTATTCGATCCAACGCCACGCCGTCAACGCCTATGGCGAGATCGACGAGATCATCGCACCGGCGCTGCTCACGGTTCTGGCCGATTTTATGGCCGACGAGGGAGAGGATCCCTTTGCAATTGCCGCCGAAGACGCGGAGGGCGCTGAAAGCGATGCTGCCGTGGCGTCTCCGTTTGCGGGCACCAGCTACGAACTGATCTTCAACATTTTGCGCCAGGGGCTGCCGGGTATCTCCAACGAGCGCTACCAGCAGTTGCAGGCGCAAGCGGCGGACGAAGCGCTGATCGACGGCGTGGCGCCCGCCATCGCCTTCCCCACCATCATCCGCAACACGCGCAGCGGGCAGGGCGTGCCGCTCGGCTTCATCTTCGCTGTGGACGCATCCTACGATCAGCAGTTTGGGCTGCACAACGTCGAGGGCGAAGCGGTGGAGATGGAGGCGCTCAACCCCGGCGTGGGTAACGTCTTCCAATCCGCCACCGATCTCTTCCGCATGGCAAGCCGGACTGCCGCCGACGCCGGTTTGACGCTCGACCTCAACGCCGCCGCCGTGGCCGTCGCCGCCGCCGGTTCGCTGGCGTCCGGCGCCTTCAGCGAAACCGAGGCCAATGCTCTCCTCACCGAACTGCTGGGCGAAGAGGCGCCGCAGTTGCCCGCGGGCAGTTTGGCACAGTTGCAGGGACTCTTAGGAGACGCGGATGCGGTAAGCGCTGAGGCCCAGAATGGAGATTTAGAGATTGGAGATTCTGCGACTGGCGAATCGCCCTTTACCCAATCTCCAAACGCTGCCCTGGAAGCGCTCAACCTGCCCGACGTCACGGATCTGCTCGGTTCACTGAATCTGAACATCATGCGCGCCGAGATCGACCGCGTATTGGGCGTGGCTGGACTGCAACTGCGCCAGGGCGACGTCTACTTGAGCCGTCTGGGCGCGGAACAACTGGACGCCCGCACCGGCGATCTGCTCGAGGTCTATCTCGGTCCCATTCCGCTACCCTACCGCGTGGCGGGGATCGTGGAAGAGGCGGGGCCGCTGGCGGCGCTCTCGCCCGGGGTGATGATGGACCTGGCCGAGGCGCAGCAACTTCTTTCGCCCATCATGCCGGATCGCGGCAACGCCGTGCTGGTCTCCAACGTGGGGGATGCCATCGAGGGCATTCAGCATACGGCGGCGGTGAGCGACCGCCTGCGTATCCTCGCCCTGGAGCCAGCAGGGGTCGAACAGGTCACCGCCATCCTCAGCCGCCCGGACGTGCTGCGCGTGGTGGAGGAGCAGGTGGCTGCCGAAAGCGACGTGATGCCCAGCGCCTTTGAAGAGATGATCGTCTCTTACCTGGGTGACACCTTGATCAACCTGGTGGGCAGCACCCTGCCCAACATGAAGCAACTGGCCACCCTGCCCGACGTGCTGAGCAGCGGCGACATCGAAGCGCTACGCCCCATTCTGGGCAACATCGGCAACCGCACCTGGATCATGAATCTGCCCCTGGACGATGCAACCTCGGCAGAGCTGGCCACCGCTGTGGGTGAGATGACGCAGATGGAAGTGATCGATCCGCTCAACAAGCAAAGCGTGGTCTCTCTCTCCGGCGTGGCGGGCGCCCTCTTCGGCGCCCTCTTCTCCATCTTCGGTGTTTTCTCGATCATGGCGGGCGTGCTGCTCATCTTTATGATCTTCGTGATGTTGGCGGCGGAGCGGCGCAGCGAGATGGGCATAGCCCGCGCCATCGGCATGCAACGCGGCCACCTGGTGCAGATGTTCGTCACCGAAGGCATGATCTACGACCTGCTGGCGGCGCTGGTGGGCGTGGTGCTGGGGCTGGGCATCAGCTATTTGATGATCGGCTTTCTGGGCGGTCTCTTCAACGACGTCAGCAGCCAGTTCAGTGGGCGCGAACTCTTCTTCCAGTTCCGCTGGAACGTCAGCACGCCGTCGATCATCATCGCCTACTGTGCGGGCGTGATCTTCACCTTCGTGATCGTCACGTTCTCGTCCTACCGGGTGAGCCGCCTCAACATCGTCGCCGCCATCCGCGATCTGCCCGACAGCGACCAAGGCGTCCCCCGCAGTCGCCTGCAGAAGATCCTGCGCGGCGTGGCGGGTCCGCTGCTGCTGGCAGGCGGCATCTACGTGGTCTGGCGATACAACGAGCAGGGGTTGACTGTGATCCTGTTGGGCGCCACGCTGGCGGCGACCGGCGGCGCCTTCACCCTGGGTTGGGTGCTGACACTGCGCGGCACGCTCGCCGAGACCCGTAACCGCATAGTCTACACGATTGTCGGGCTAAGTCTGTTGATCATCTGGGGCGTGCCCTGGGGTCGCTTGCTGGGCGAGAGCGCCAGCCTCCTCACCGGCAATCCGGCCTGGTTGCCGCTGGCTTTTGCTCTCAGTGCTCCCATGATCATCCTGGGCGGCATCCTGGTCATTATGTTCAATGCCGACGCCTGGGTGTGGGCGATCAATCACTTGCTCGGCGGCATCGGAGCCCTGACACCCGTGCTGCGCACGGCCATTGCCTATCCCCTGAGCAGCCGCTTCCGCACCGGCATGGCCATGACCATGTTCGCCATGGTGATCGCGACCGTCGTGGTCATGAGCATCGTGATCCAGGCCACGCAGACCTTGGTGACGCCGAACGAGAAGAGTACGGGGGGCTTCGATATTCAAATGAACACGACGCTACTTAGCTTCTTCGATCCGGTAACAGATCTGGCTGCGGAGATCCCCGAGCGTGTGCCGGAAGCCGAGGCGGATATAGCGGCGGTAGTTAATTTTGGTAACAAGGGGCTGGAGATGCGCCAAACCGACGCCTCCTCTGACTTGTGGATGAGCAACGGCGTCAGCGCGCTGAGCGATGGCTTCATCCAGCAGATGGCAGAGGTCTTTCAGTTGCGCATGCGCGCCGAGGGCTTCGCCGACGACGCTGCTGTCTGGCAGGCGCTGGGTGAACGAGACGACGTGGTCGTTGTCACCTCCGATCTGATACCGGGCCTGTTCGGTCCCAGTGGCGAAGAGGGCAACCAAGGAGCTGTCCAGATCGGCGGCATCACCATCGAAGTGGACGAAGAGGATCTGTCCGAGAGTGACGGCGTTCAAGCTGAAGAGGAGGTCACACTGGAAATATTCTGGCTAGAAGGCGTGGATGCCGACAGCGATACGCTGCCGTCCACCACCACGATCCAGATCCGTAACAACGCCGACGCCGTGCGTTCGCTGCAGGTGATCGGCGTGCTCGAAGCGCAGTACATGATGGCGACTAACAGCGTGCTGGTCAACGAAGGGGTCTTTACTGCCCTTGACGTCGAGGCCAACCAGACCACTTGGCTTGTCGCCGTCGCAGAGGGAGCCGACGTGCGCGAGACCGCGCGGGCGCTGGAACGGGCCTTCCTCAGCAGCGGACTGGACGCCTCTGTGATGGTGGACTCGTTCGCACAGGGACAGCAGATCACCCGGGGCATCCTACAGCTCTTCCAGGGCTTTATGGCGCTGGGCCTGCTGGTGGGCATCGCCGCCCTGGGCGTGATCAGCAGCCGCACGGTGGTGGAACGCCGCCAACAGGTGGGCATGCTGCGCGCCATCGGCTACCAGTCCAGCATGGTCGCCCTCTCCTTCGTGCTGGAGGGGAGCTTCATCGCCCTGGTCGGCATCGGCATCGGCACGGCGGCGGGCGTGCTGCTGGGCCGCAACATTCTGGGCGAGTTCTTCGAGCTTGTCAATCCCGGCGCCTTCACCCTGCCCTGGCTGGAGATCGGCGGCATCCTGCTGCTCGCCTACGTCTTCTCGCTGGTGACGACCATCCTGCCGGCGATGCAGGCGTCGCGCATCTACCCGGCGGAAGCGCTGCGGTATGAGTGAGAGGGGGTTACCATCCTCGTCACCGTCGCCGTGACCTTTGTCATTGCGGTGGTCTTGTTCAAGTTCGTGTGGGCGTGGGTCGTTCCCGACCTGTTTCCCGGAGCGGTCGAGCAGGGTCTGATTGCCGCAGACCTGACATGGCTCGCCTCGTTGAAACTAGCCGTGCCTGTGGCTGTGCTGAGCGGCTTTTACCCTGCACTCAGCGGAGCCTTCAAACGCCAGTAATGATTGACAGCCACAGGCTGCACCCAAGCGCTATTCCTCTGACATCGGACGGGCAGACAGTGATTTTCTTGTCAGGAAATTAGCCACTTAGACTGGGAGGCGGTGGTGGAGATCATGCGGCTGTTGGACGCTGGGCATTGATAGATTCTTAATCACCACGACATTGCGTTCTCATTATCTCAATATGATATGAATCATAGCGACAAGTGAGCGCTTTGCTTAGAATTAAAGATATGGTTTATAGATGCAGTTTCATTGATGTTCAACCCATTGATGCATCTGAGCTTCCTGAGGGAAAACGAATTGCATCCAAGCGTGATGGCGGCCTAGGATTTAACACTTGATGACGGAAGCACCGAAAATGGAAAAGGACAAGTCTATCCCCTCTCCGGCTAAGCCGTTGAGCAAAGAAGAGCTCAGTTTCAAAGTGAAAGAATTTCCCACTAAATATGGTGCATCCGTGGTCGGCATCACTACCCGGGAAACCTTGGCCGGTGGGCCTCCTTCGGCCAATATTAGCTATGTGCTCAAGAGCGCCCGATCGGCAGTGACCTTTGCTGTGCCCCTGGATGAGGATAAGACGTGCAATTATTTAGGCAAGATCGACCGTGAGGGCCATCAAAAGGACTACACGAGGGCAGGTGTCATTGCCACTGGCATCGCTGCACAATTGGCGAGTTTTGTCGAACAGTTTGGTCATAAGGCAGTCGCCGTCATGTCAAACCTGGTCTTCCGCAACGATAAACCAGGTGAGTTGAACCATAGATACCCAGATATTTCCCACCGTTATTTGGCAGTCCGGGGTGGTCTTGGCTGGTTCGGTTTCTCCGGCAATGTGCTGACTCCCGATCATGGTCCCAATGTGGTATTTGCATCGATAGTGACAGATGCCGAACTAGATCCAACGAACCCGCTACCGCAGGAGGATAATTATTGCGACGATTGTCAGGTCTGTAACGCGTCCTGCCCGTCTGGTTTCTTTCGGAACGGTAGGAAGGACCAAGTCACGATCGCGCTGGGCGGTATCGGTTTCACCTATACCAAACGTCGCTCCTATGATCGATGTAGTTATGTGTGTAGCGGACATACGGGTCTGCATCAATCGGGTCGTTGGTCCACCTGGTCACCCGCTCGATTTCCCATCCCGAAGGAAGATGAAGACTTGGCACAGCACAGGTCGGAAGCTTCTGAAGCGTGGCTTGAACGTCCTGAACCACCTGGTGGCGGACTGCAGAGTCCCATCACATACGGTAAGACAAAACGGGACATTCCTCTGACCTGTGGAAACTGTATGCATGTTTGTCATCCGGACAAGGAGGAGCGTAAACGTCGGATGAAGTTATTGCAAAACGGTGGAGTGATAATCCAGCATGAAGATGGAAGTCTTCAATCCGTTTCACCCGAAGAAGCCAAAGAGCACATTGCAGCGATGAATCCTGAGCGCCGTGCACTGTATGAAACCCGGCATCCCGAAGCATTAGACCCAGAGCATTATTTTGTTCTCAAACATCATAGCCAATATGATAAGAGTAAGAGGGTGGGGTCGGACCTGAGTAAGTCCTAAAAGGGGTCGCCCATTAGGGCGGACGTCACCCATTCGAATTTCTCTCGGCGAGGCGCCGTCGGTAAGCCGGGAATAACTTGCGAGGATTCCTGGAGCGTTGGCCTTTTTGCGCCGGGAAACGCAATCTTACGATCTGTCTCACAGGCAGGCCATCCTCCCCGATCCAAAGTTCGCCCTCTCCCCGCAAACGGCTATACATTTCAGGCGCCTTCAGTTGAGCGCCGGGTAGCAGTGCACCCTGCCGCTTCAAGTCTGCGCTCATGTACTGTCGCAACTGTGCAGCAAATGCGGGGCCGTCGACGAAATAAGTATAGCGTTGAAGGCGGCGATCACCGGGGAACACTTCACCCGTGACCTGTATGTCGCTGGCGCCTGCCAGGAAGGTAAGAAAATCACCACCCGGCGCCAGGGCATCGCTGAAGTTATTGATCTCCTGCCAGTCTCCTCCTGTCTGCCGGGCCAGCGTCCGCCCCTCCGCCACGCGGATCTCCATGCCACTGACGTTGTCCAGAATACTGTCGCCTTGAGACCAGATCTGCATATCCAGCGTTGCCTCGCGCAAATTGGTCTCACCCTCCACCCGCATTTCGCTGCGGCGACTACTGCGGCCCACGTTACGCGCGGTCGCCAATCGAATCGTAAGCTGTACCAGGTCGGCTTTGAAGCTGTAGGAACCCGCCTCCTGAACTTGTTTGCGGATCTGCTCCAATGCGTCTTGATCCTGCCGCGCCTGGGTGGGTCGGGCCAGAAATACCAGCAAGAGCAGGAGGCCCGCGACCCCTGGCAAAATCGTCCAGCGCCAGAAGCCTGGACGGCGACATCTTCTCAACGAACGTTCTACAAGCGACCGATCCATGGTTCAAACTTCTCCTAAGACTCCAGCTAAGCACACCCCCCCTTTTCATCCCTTCACCTGGGAAGTTGGTATGCCTGAAGGTGGCTCGGAGGACTCCAGGACCTACAGAAGTCGTACTGCAATTCGGCAAACCGCCGTGTCCGACTGCACTGCGGTGATTCGGCATTGTTGCTCGGCACGTCACTCTTCAATGTATGGCATTGTTGTTGCACGTCGCGAATAGTCAAATGGCATGCTTAAGAGCCAATTGATTATCGATAATCGAGATATCAGTCCCCGTTTGTACTTTTTCGTGGTGGAGATCAGACGCCTATTGGATTCTGAGTGATATTTTAAAGGGGTGTGTCCTAAACGAGTTGGGAGCAAACTAACCTGCAAACGCTTCTGCTCGACTTCACTACCGGACACTTCTCTATTGTGTCACCCATTCGAGTTCCTCAGGGCAGGCTCTGAACGGGTCAAGCACACAACTCACATGATCACGAAACACCAGCGAAGGGTCTCGCGGCACGTGAATCGCCAGATTCTTCGCTAAAGTCGGCCTCATGAACGATGTTTCAGCACCAAAGCCCGTGTCTTTTGATGTGTGCCGGCTTCGAAAACCCGATCAGACCTGTCCTGAGTGAAATCGAAGGAAAGACAGTTGATAGAAGTGTCCGGTAGAGAATGCTCGACAAGCATCAATCAGATATTTAAAGTATTCCTCCGACCCTTCTCCTGGTGCTCTTTCTTGATACCTCAACTGTGCCCCCGAGGGAACCGCTCACACAAAAGGGATGCGACCATGATTTCATTCAGAGGGCTTCAGGGCGTCCCCGCTAAAAACAGCCAACCACCCACCCAGACGATGCAACGCCACAGGTTTAATATCACCGGCACGCTGGCCTTGTGCCTGACACGTTGTTAAATAAGTCTCAGCGGCGCCATCGCGAATACGAAAGAGCTGTAACCGGTCTAACTGTCCCAAATCACGGCAGTATCGATAGTGAAAATTCTGTTGCAAGGCCATTTCCAAGGCCGTCCCCAACTCCAACAAGATGTCATCCGCAGCACTTTCAACTTCAATGAAGAGGATATAGGCTGATCGATTGAGACCCTCTGTTTCGCAAGCAAGCATAGCAAAGGTCGGCTGAAGATGGTGATCCTCGAGTAAACGCGTCAAAGCGCTTTGCACATGGCGTTCGTTCAACTTTTCCCCAAAGTGATCCGAGATAACGCTCACTTTCCCCATAAAGCGCAGTCGTGGGCAATTTCCCACACGCCCGGCAACTTCGACCAAATCATATAACTGATACCGGTATAGCCCACCCCCTGTTGTGAGAATAACCTGGTAGGACTTACCCGTCTCTAATTCGTGAGCGAGTAAAGGATGCTGATCAGGTTGATCATCCGGCAGAAACTCATAAAAGTGGGAGCGAACCGCCAAAATCGACCCGTTTTCACCAACCAGAGGAAAAGAGACAACCCCTTCTGTAGCAAGTAATCCCTTGCCTTGCAGACGAACCCGTGGGAAAAGGGCTTTCAAGGTGGGGATATGCATGGCCGCGTGGGCATCAGTCCAGCAGCTAATCAGGCTCAAATGAGGCCAAAGCTGGACGTAGATATCGCTCGGATGATCACTAGCCTGAAAGACGGCCCGTATTTCAACCGCACGGCGGCGGTTTGGCCGATTTAATGCGAGGAGGGAGGTTTGCAGGTCAGCGGGCAAGGAGGTCGGTGGGGAAAGGGTTCCCTGCTCAATGTCGTCGGCCAGTTGCGGCCACCAGTTCGAGAGCGGTTCTACCAACAACGTCAGAAAAGTTGGGTTCCAAACAGAGATCAAAGTGAGACGGCGGCAACGGAGCAAAAACAATAGGGTAACATAACGAAATGCGCCAATGTCGGTTATTTGCTTCACTTGCGGCGGCACCGCCATCACCGATTGGATCAAATGCCGTTGTAGTGGGCCAAAATACTCGTCATCCTCTTCAAATCCAATAGGAATGCCGCCGGGTGTCCGTTGGTTTTGCTGTGTGACCGGCGTAACAGACCAGTAAGCCTGACCAAACAACAAATCAGGATGGTGACTAAAAAGATCGACAACCCAAGGCGCTAGCGCCCTCCCAAATTCGGCTTTGAGAGAGGGAGTGTAAGGGATATATTTGGTCGCTGCTGTAGAACCACTGGTTGGCTCAAGAAGCAAAACGGGGTCCTGGGCTAAAATATGAGACTGCCCCTCGCCGATCTGACGGATTGCACCCTGATAATCATCATATCGGGTCAGCGGAACACGGGCCTGATAATCGGCCACAGAACGGATTGAGGCAAAGCCATAACGGCGGCCAAACTCGGTTTCAGCATTGCAGGCTAAGATATGCTTCAACCGCTGTTGTTGCACCCGGGCAACATCCCTACAAGCGCGGCGAAAGGCCAGCGCTTCGGGGATTGCCGACAGATACCACATGCCGTTCGCCAGAGGGCAAATGAAGGAACGCAGCATTGGTTTATTTAATACCCAACATCCGCCGCCCGGCCGCGGTCAAATTCGCATGGGTCAGCTCAACCAGACAAGCAAGTTGATCCCCCTTGGCATGGCCCGGGTTAGCCGCGGCAAAGAAAGCAATATGGCGATTTTTCAACCGTTGCGCTGTAATCTCAGCCACGCCAAAGCGCAGAGGAGACGGTTTATCAAACCGGATCAAGCCACGTTCAGCATCATATTCGTCGGGGAAGCTGTGTTGGGCTAAGGTGTCTAAAATCTGTTTAACGGCCGCCGGTGTTGGCCGCTGATAGGTTGGGTAAAATTCTCGGAAGAAGACCGGAAGAAAGCGGTAGGTTTTGTAGCCGGAGCTAATAAGAAACCAGTAGACTTTAGCCTCATGGATTGATTCAGCCAGGCCAAATACGTGCCGCCCCCAAAGTCGGGGCAATACCGTCTCTCCCCAGTACTGGCGATTGATAATCGTATCGCCGGAGAAAAAAGCAACGATGGGTTGATCACCGACCACCAAGCGTAGCCGTATCAAGGTGGAAAATCCTTGAATTTGCCCAGAAACAGCATCAGACAAAATGATAACCCACTCTTTTTCGGCCAAATCGCCTTCAAATTCAGCCAAGGTAATATTTCGAAAATAGCCGGCGAGCAGTTCATACATCTGCTTATGTTGGTATGAGGTCAAAGTATTGGGGCGTAGTACAGAACCGATCAGACGCCCCACCGGTTGGGGAATGGTTGCCTCATTTTGTGTGGCCGGTTGGCAACTATCTTTCATTCCTTGCTCCTCTGAAATGGTAGACGATAGATGGGGCCCTCCTCTGCAAATGGCGTCTTTGGTGTATCCAATTTATCTTGGGTACACCAGGCTTTCATTCCCAGTGTCGTCCGGGCTGGGACTGTCCGACTCCTGATTTTATAGCGTTGCAATCTCAACATATGGAACGCGCCCGTCAAGCTTTTCGTGAAAACTAAGGTCTTCCTTCCAGCAAACGGAGTACAAGCGGCTGTAGTAGGGTACGTGGACATACCGGCCTACCTCAGCCAACAACGGATCGCGCTCAGATAGCCCCACCATCAAGTAAGCGTAACCTCGTTGGGCCGTCAAATTATAGACCTGTCGCAATAAGAGTTTGAAGATAGCCGGATTATTTTCAGCAACGCAAATGAAACTGGCGTAGGCAAAATGAAGTGGCTGTCCTGGCGCTGGCAATGGTTTAAAGCCCAATAATCGTCCGCCAAGGTTGAAAAATGGTTTGATGCGACGCAACGAATTATTGTAAGACTGAACGGTTGTTTGTTTGTAGTCCGATTGATCCCACAGGCCGATCACGCCCACCAGCGTCTCCCCTTGATAAGCCAGTAAAAAATCTTCAATTTGGAACCCACGTGTGGTTGAGCCGGTGCTGAAATCTGCCTCAGTAAACAGTGGGAAAAACTGTTTGGTCGAGCTATGCCGCCCTAAAAACGAGACAATGGCGCTCAGATTTTGCTTTGATCCGCGCCTGATGTCATAGGGTGAGGCATGATTTTTTTTGGGACGTCCAACAATTACCACCGCTGTACAAATCCGGTCCAGAGCTTGATACAAGGGGAAATGACGACGGGCACGTTTGACTAACAGACCTTCAGCCTGAATGTTTCCCTCAATAATAGTCGTGATATAGCCTGTTGTTTCGCTATCAATCTGGAGCTGATGAAAAAACCGAAATGCGCGAGAAACAAGCCAACGCCCCCGAAAAGGTTCATCAACGCGCAGCTGGCCGAGATAGCCGACTGTTTCAATCTGACCGTTAACATACAAGGGACGCGTTGCAAGGCAAGCCACCCCCGCCACCTGACCGGTGGGATTATGCCGGGCCACGAACACCTGGCACAGTGGCCCCATCGTGTCACAGCCCCAAAAATAATTCGGTTCTCGTTCGTAGGTAACCGTAATCGAGCCGGGGACCGGATTATTGGCTAAGAGTCGCCGAATGGCGGGGTCATCATCCGGGGTAGCCTGTTCAATGGTGAAATCCATCTCAGCCTACCTTTAGTAATTGTCCACGCCACCCCCCATCACCCAACGGATAATGATTGCGCAAGCTAATCTCAGCTCGAATCATGCCGTTGATGAGAAAAAAATGGCGCAACATAAAAAAGTCGGGGCGGTTGATTGAATCAAGCCCACGCCGCAAGATACTAGGCAGGGAATAAAAAGCGCGGCGAGCCTCTAAGCAACCCCGTTGCAGCTCCTCGGGATGCATTTGAGTAGGGCGAAAGGGGATTTTATTATAACTATATCCATCTTCCAACCACCAGGCATCGTACAACAGCCGGCCTTCGGTGGACAAGCGTTTATACAAAGGTGTCCCCGGAAAGGGGGTCAAATGGTTGAAGGCCCCAATGAAGAAGCGGTGTCTCTTGGCAAATGCTACCGTTTCAGCAAATGAGGCGGGGGTATCGTTATCATAGCCAAAAATGAAGGTGGCGTAAAGTTTAATTTGATAGCGGCGCAGGTTGACTAAAGCTTGTTCATACCCCCCTTTCATAGTATTGAACCCTTTAGACATCTTCTTCAAATTTTCAGGGTTGAGGCTTTCAAACCCAATTAGCAATCCCTCACAACCACTTCTGACCAGCAAATCCAGAAATTCTTCATCGTGGGCGGCGTTAATGCTGGCCTGGCTGATCCAACGGATTTCGAGGGGGATCAAGGCTCGTACGAATTCTTTGGCCTGTATCAAATTCGAGGTGATATTATCATCAACGAAGAAGATGATTTTGTTTTCTCGCTTCATCCAACTCAGTTCGGCCAGAATATCATCAATAGGACGGCGCGTTTGTGACTGGTTGAAAACAGTTTGCACAGCGCAGAAATCACATTTGAAATGGCATCCCCGGCCCGCCTCTACTAGCCCTACAGGAAGATAGCGTTTACCGCGAAAGATGGACCGATCTGGCTTTAACCCCTTCAGCGACGGTCGCGACTCCGCCTTATACAACGTTTTCATGGTGTTATGCCTGGCATCATCAATCAAACGGGGCCAAATCGTTTCCGCTTCGCCGACGACCACAACTTCGGCATATTCGGCCACCTCATCCGCGGCCAACATGGCGTGAAAGCCCCCCATAACAACGGGGATGCCTCGCCGGCGGTACTCGCTGGCAATTTGGTAAGATCGCTTGGCCGTGTAGGTTTCAACGCTGATGGCGACCAAATCGGTTGGTTCGTCAAAGGGTATCTTCTCTATACGGTCATCGAAAAATCTAACCTCGACATCTTTTGGGGTTAATCCGGCAATCACCGCAGCAGGTAGCGATTCCATCTGCCAGGAGCCGATATAGGGTTGGCCCGGTCGGCGGCCAATACAGGGGTGAATGACGGTCAATCTCATACGCTTGCCTCCCTAAGTTAATGTAACCCAAAACGCATGCCATCCTTTTTGAAAACTTCTTTGCGAAAGAGCGTACTGTATCTTAAGTAAAGGCCCAACCTATAGAGCGACCGCATATTCGTTCTCCGATCAAAAGTACGGCGGATGAGGGACCCAACGGTATTGTAGGTTGATCGGCAATGCCAGCAGGCTTCAGTTAGTTCCTCCGCCGACATGTTTTTGGGCTGAAACGCGGCGTAATTAAAGCGATATTCCGGATGCAGCCACCAGGCGCCATCATAAAGCAGGCGTCCTTCAGCGGCCAGCTTCTGGTAAAGAGGCGTACTCGGATAAGGGATAAGAATATTAAACGCCGCCAGGGGAAACTTATTCTCCATAGCGAACTCTAGAGTCCGTTCGATCGATTCTTTGGTATCGTAATCGTGTCCCAGGGTGAAGGCAGCCCAGAGTTGCAGCCCGTAATCCCGGATGATCTCAAGTTGCGGTTTATAATTCTTTATCCCGCCGATGATGTTGGGCGACTTCTTCATCCACCGTAAACTCTGTGGCGAAATCGACTCGAACCCGACCACCAGGCCAATACAACCACTCTTGGCCATCAGGTCCACCAGTTCCAGGTCTTGCGTAAAATTAATGCTGGCTTGAGAAACCCACTTCACCTTTAGGGGGATCAAAGCGCGAAAGAGTGCTTTAGCCGCTTCGAAATTCGATAGGATATTGTCATCGACAAAGAAAAGGTTTCGCTTTTCAGCCGCTTCAATCTCCTGCACAACTTCATGCACAGCCCGGCAGTAGTGGCTTTTATCAAAATAGGTACTAACAGCGCAAAAATTGCAGGCAAAGCGGCAGCCCCGGCTGAATTGAAGGAGGGTAATGGGGAGATAGCCTTTCCCGTTGAAAATGTCTCGCCGTGTCAATGTGCCCGGTTGCGGGCTGCCAACACCGGCTTTATAAATGGGGCGCATTCGACCCTGGCGAAAATCCTCGATGACCTGCCCCCATTGAAATTCGGCATCACCAATGTAGATGGAATCCGCATGCTGCATCACCTCTTGTGGGATGAGGGTTGGCTGCATACCACCGATGATAACCAGTATCCCCCGCAGGCGATATTCGGCGCTAATCTCGTAAGTACGCCGGGCCGTGTAGGTTTCTGCCGTTATCGCAACCAGGTTGGTCGGCTCATCATAGGGGATAGATTCGATCCGATCATCGTATAACGCAACTTCTACATCCGGCGGGGTTAGAGCCGCCAGTACGCCGAGTTGCAAAGGTTCCATCCGAGCCTCATCAACGTAAAGACTATGTTCCATCCGGCCAATGTTGGGCTTGATCAAGGTTAGCTTCATGCCTTACTCCAGCGTAATTTTTCTGACTGCCTCATTCTTCGTTCTGACCTCTGCATCGACCGCCCCCAACCGCTGTCCTTGCTTGCGGTTAATTTCTCTGCGAGAGACGATGTTTGAAGCCAGATGCAGGCCAAGGCGATAGGGATCGCGACAATTTGCTTTGAAATCGACGGCCCGTTTGAGGATAGAACCATAGCGATTGAACGCCTTTCTAGCTGTAAGGCAGCCCTCAGTCAATTCGTCGGCCGTCATTCCGCGTGGATGAAAGGTTGCCTGACCATACCGGTAGGTTGGGTCTAACCACCAGCGATCATAAATTAAACGGTCTTCGGTTTGTAGCCGATCATATAACCTTGCGCCGGGCATCGGGGTTAGTGGATTGAAATTGCTCAAATAAAACTTGGCGCGGATAGCAAATTCGAGGCTTATGTCAAACGAGTCAACCGTATCTCGATCATAGCCGAAGACAAAGGTTCCGTAGATCATCACCCCATGATCGCGAAGTTTCTGAATTGCGGTCAAATAGTCGCCATGCTTGAGATTCCACCTCTTCTTCATTTGCGTCAGGTTATCTTCATGCAAAGACTCAAAGCCAACAACGGCGATTGTACATCCACTTTGTTCCATCAGATTCAAAAGGGCATCGTCTTGGGTCACGTCAATACTGACTTGACACGACCAGCGGATATTTAAGGGAATGAGCGCATTAAACAACGCCTTCGCTTTGGGGATATCGACAAAGATATTATCATCTACCAGGAAGATGTGTGTGCGGTCAAGAGCTTCAATTTCAGCCACAACTTCCCGTACCGGTCGCTGACGAAGGTTATGGCCATAAAAGGCGTGGATGGAGCAAAATTCGCAGGCAAAACGACATCCTCTCCCGTATTGTACTAGAGCGGCCGGGGCATATCTTTTCCCTCGAAAGATCCGGCGATCCGGCCTGACCCCTTGCAGCGAGGGGTATCCCGTTTGCCGGTAGATTTGCCCCAGCTTACCCTTTTCAGCATCCCTTACCACTTGCTCCCACACCCCTTCGGCATCCCCTACCACCACAGCATCGGCATATTGCAATGCCTCACCAAGCATAAAGGTGGGGTGATAGCCTCCCATCAGCACTGGAACGCCCCGCTGCCGAAATTGGGTTGCAATTTGATAAGCCCGCCTGGCTTTGTAGGTTT
>JAAENL010000131.1 GCA_024224435.1 Halieaceae bacterium | reverse complement strand
CTATGTCGATAACAGCGACAAGCTGCGTGACGGCGATCTTGTGTTGATCGATGCGGGCTGCGAACTGGAAAACTACGCCTCGGATGTTACCCGCACCTTTCCCGTGAACGGTAAATTCAGTGCCGCACAGCGCGCTCTATACGACCTCGTGCTCTCGGCCCAGTTGGCGGCGATAGAGGAAGTGAAACCCGGTAATCACTGGAACCAGCCGCACGACGCCAGCGTTCTTGTGTTGACGGAGGGGTTGGTGGAATTGGGTTTGCTAAAGGGCAAGGTTTCAGCGCTCGTCAAGGAAGAGGCCTATCGCCCCTACTATATGCACCGTGTTGGCCACTGGCTGGGTCTGGATGTTCATGATGTGGGGGATTACCGTGTCGCAGAGGAATGGCGCGTGTTAGAACCTGGCATGGTCATGACAGTGGAGCCCGGTCTCTATATTCCTGCGGATGACCTCAGCGTCGCAAAAAAGTGGCGTGGCATTGGTATTCGGATCGAGGATGATGTGCTGGTCACGGAGGACGGTTGTGAGGTAATGACCTCGTGGGCACCGAAAACTACAAAGGAGATAGAGGCGCTAATGGCGGCCTGAGCTATGTCTACGAACGTTGACATTGTAATTGCTGGCGGGGGTATGGTTGGCGTCAGTCTGGCACTGCAACTCGATGCCTTGCTGCCATCGCATGTCTCTATTCTGTTGGTTGAAGGTTTTCGCTTGCCCGACCCTGAGGCGTCTAACACACCGGAGTACCATCCCTCCTTCGATGCGCGCTCCACCGCTCTCAGTTACAGCTCTCGCTTGATCTATGAGCGTATGCAGATCTGGGATGCACTGCAGTCGTGGCTTTGTCCGATCGAGAGTATTCACGTGTCCAGCCGGGGTCGCTTCGGCAGCGCGGTGATGAAGGCGCAGGAATACGATTGGCCCGCTCTCGGCTATGTGGTGGAGAATGCCTGGTTGGGACGATCACTGCTGCAGGCGCTTTATCTCAGAGATCGCGTACAGGTCTGCAGCCCCGCCAAGGTCACCGCCGTGGAAGCGTCAGAGGCGGGCGTCAGGCTGGGGCTTGACGGACCGGTATCCCAGCTGGACGCGGGCCTGCTGCTGGTGGCCGATGGGTCAGATTCCGGTTTGCGAGAGCAGTTGGGTGTCGCGGTGAGTGAGAAGTCCTATGGTCAGCATGCACTGGTCGCCAATGTGTCATTCGCAGAATCACACCGTGGCTGTGCGTATGAACGCTTTACCCCGGACGGACCCCTCGCGCTCTTGCCCCTGCTACCGGCGGACGATGCCAACCGTTGCGGGCTGGTGTGGACTCTGCCTCCGGCAGAGGCACAGCGGTTGCTGGCCTGCCCACCGGATGAATTCCTGCAGGCACTGCAGGCGCGCTTCGGTTATCGTCTGGGTCGCCTACAGCAAGTGGGTGAGCGTCATGCCTATGGCTTGGCGCTATCGCAGGCGAATGAACAGGTGCGCCAAGGTGTCGTGGTCATGGGGAATGCGGCTCATGCGCTGCACCCGGTTGCGGGGCAGGGCTTTAACCTGGCCTTGCGTGACGTGGCGGAATTGGGTCGTGTGCTTTGCGAGGGTCTGGCGGCGGGTTTGCCAGTCGGCGATCTGGATATGTTGCAGCGCTACCAGCAACGCCAGTCGGCAGACCAGTATAAGACGATTCAACTGAGTGATCGCCTGCCGGGGCTGTTTATGCATCAGGATCCGTTGTTGGGCCTGGGGCGCGATCTGGCCTTGTCGGGGCTCGATATCCTGCCCGGGCTGAAGCGCGAGTTTGTGCGTCATGCAGCGGGAGTCGCCGGACCTGGCGGAGGGCGTCATGGTTGAACCCCGGTATTACGATGTGGCGATTGTGGGCGCGGGTATTGCCGGCAGTGCGTTGGCGGTGGCTCTCAGCGGTGAGGGCTTGTCTATCGCACTGGTTGAGGCGCAGCCGCTGACGCGGATAGCCCTGCCGGCAGGGCTGGCCCTGGACAGCTTTGATCCGCGCGTCAGCGCACTGACGCCCCGTTCGCAGGCGTTGCTCAACAACCTGGGGGCCTGGGGATCCATCGCCGGCTATCGCAGTTGTCCCTACCGGCACATGACCGTTTGGGATGCTGAAGGAACAGGCCAGGTAGAATTTGATTGCGCAGAGGTCGATGCTGAGCAACTCGGTTACATCGTGGAAAATCGCTCTATAGTGGACGCTCTCGTTGCGCAGATTGAAACCGCCGACGATGTTTCGGTATTGAGCCCTGCCCGACTGCAGGCCTGCAACCGGCAGGCGTCAGGGCGCATGGTGCTGTCTATGGAGGATGGTCTGTCACTGCAGGCGGGGTTGATCGTCGCCGCTGATGGTGCCCAGTCCCGGGTGCGCGAAATGATGAATTTTCGCTTACGGGAGTGGGACTATGGCCACCACGGTATCGTGTGTACCGTGCAGTTTGAAAAATTTCACGAGGAAACTGCGTGGCAGCGCTTCCTGCCCTCCGGGCCGCTGGCTCTGCTGCCGCTATCGGGTAGTGCTGAGCAGCATTTCTGTTCCATTGTGTGGTCACTGCAGGACGAACGCGTGGATACCGTTATGGCAATGGATGACCAGGCGTTCTGCAGGGCGCTGGAGCAGGCCTCGGAAATGCGCCTGGGTAAGGTAACAGGCTGTACCCGACGCTTTGCTTTCCCCCTGCGGCAGAGACATGCCCGGGAATATGTGCAGCAGGGTGTCGCGCTGGTGGCCGATGCCGCGCACACCATTCATCCGTTAGCCGGACAAGGGATCAACCTGGGTTTGCAAGATGTGGCGGTATTGGCGAGGGAGGTGCTGAAGGGCTACCGCCGTGGAATCAGTCCGGGGCAGCTGGACCTCCTGCAGCGCTACCAGCGGCAACGTAAGGGTGAAAACCTGTTGATGATGTCGACTATGGAGGGCTTTAAGCGCCTGTTCGAGCAGGAGGCACTGCCACTGCGCTGGTTGCGCAACGCTGGCCTGCATACAGTTGACCGGCTCCGCCCTGTCAAGCGTGAGTTGATGCGTCGTGCCATGGGTGTGGCGTGAACATTGTTTTTCGACGGAGGCCGGTTAGAATGGGCCGCTTTGGTCGCACAGGCCGGTCGTTGTTTGCAGAGGAATCCCTATGAGCCAGACGCCCAGTGAACTTAAATATGCCAGCACCCACGAATGGGCCCGTTTGGAACAGGACGGCTCCGTAACGATAGGCATCACTGACCACGCCCAGAGCGCACTGGGCGACGTCGTTTTTGTTGAGCTGCCTGAGGTGGGTGTGGCTCTGGCTGCAGGCGATGAAGCCGGGGTGGTGGAGTCGGTAAAGGCTGCTTCCGATATCTACGCGCCGCTGGCGGGCGAGGTGATCGCCATTAACCCGAGTCTCGAGAATGATCCGGAAACCGTCAACGGCGATCCCTATCACGACGGATGGTTTTACAAGTTGCGGCCGGCCGATGCTGCGGAACTCGACGCTCTCCTGTCCGCCGAGGACTACCAGCTGCAGTGTGCCGAGGAATAGGGCCGCCCTACTCACGTCACCTGTCCCATGATTGATTTATTTCTGCGTAAGGGTGCTGAACGTCGTTTGCGCGGGGGTCATCTGTGGGTCTATTCCAACGAAGTTGATAGCAAGCGATCAAATTTAGGTGATTTCAAGGCAGGTGATCTCGTGGTCGTGCGTGGCTCGGACGGTCGCCTTCAGGGTAGCGCGTACATGGAGCCCCAATCGCTGATCTGTGCTCGACTCTACGCGCCGCATGTCGAACAAGCCATGAACGCCGAATGGTTTGAGCGGCGGTTGGTGACAGCGCTTGCGGTCCGGGAGGCCGCCTTCAGTCAACCATACTACCGCCTGGTCTACGGTGACAGTGATGGTATGCCCGGCCTCGTGGTGGACCGCTTTGGGGATTACCTTGTTGCCCAGTTACATAACGCAGGCCTCGAGCGTTACAGCGAGCTACTGCAGGAGGCTCTGCTTGCGGTGCTGCAGCCAGCGGGAATTCTGTTGCGGACCGATAGCCGCGCCCGCCGGGAGCAGGGCTTGCCAACGGGTAGCGAGGTGATTTACGGCGAGGTGCCCGAGGAGGTGTCCCTTCAGGAAAACGGCACCAAGTTTTTGGCCCCGGTCCATGCCGGACAGAAAACGGGGTGGTTTTACGATCATCGTATATCGCGTGCACGACTCGCGCACTGGGTGCCGGGCAAAGCGGTGTTGGACGTTTATAGTTACATCGGCGGATGGGGGGTGCAGGCCGCGAACGCCGGCGCCGTGTCGGTGTGCTGCCTTGACAGTTCTACCACCGCATTAGAGGGCGTTATGAAAAACGCACGCCTGAATGAGGTCGGCGAGCGCGTAACGACCCGCAAAGGCTCGGCGCCGGAGCAAATGGCTCTGTTGCACGAAGAGGGCGCGCGCTTTGACGTGATCGTCCTCGATCCGCCCGCGTTCATTCAGCGCAAGAAGGATTTAAAAAAAGGGATTAACGCCTATCGGCGTATCAATGAGCTGGCGCTGCGTCTTTTGAAGCCCGGCGGTCTGCTGGTTTCGGCTTCGTGCTCTATGCATTTGCAGCGCTCTGACCTGATCCACGCGCTGCAACAAGCCGCGGTACGAGCCGCCTGCGACGTCCGTATTGTGGAGCAGGGTGGCTTGGGGCCGGACCACCCCGTGCACCCTGCGATAGCGGAGACGGAGTATTTAAAAACTCTTTTTGCGCTCAAGACAGAGGTCTGATCAAACCCCGCTCTCCTGTCAAAACCGTCTTGTATGCGGCGGGACAACAGCCCTCAGGGGGGTATTTTGGCGTTGAGATAATTCCTTGTTGACTGGTCGCACCCGATGTCAGCGCAATGAGATTACCGGCCAGCCCCGCGCCTCTGCCCGCGCTCGCAGAGTGGCGTCCGGGTCTACGGCCACCGGGTGGTCGACCAGTTCCAGCAGAGCGAGATCGTTGTGAGAATCGCTGTAAAAGAAGGCGCCTGAGAGATTGGTGTCGCGACCCTCAAGCCATTGGTGCAGGCGCGTGACCTTGCCTGCCTGAAAGGAGGGGATTCCAGCGGGCTCTCCTGTGTACCGGTCATCCACTATCTCTCCCTCGCAGGCGATAAGATCCTCTATGCCCAGTGCTGCGGCGATAGGCGCGGTGATAAATCGGTTGGTCGCGGTAATGATCAGTAGTTCGTGACCCTGAGCTCGATGATGGGCCACCAGTTTCGCCGCGGCGGGCAGCATAATGGGCTGGATCACGCTCTGCATAAAGCCCTCGTGCCAAGCAGTGAGTACATCGGGTGGCTGGCCGACCAGAGGGCTCAGCGCGAAACGCAGGTAGGCATCGATATCGAGATTTCCCGCCTCGTAATCGGCATAGAATTGATCACCGCGCTGCGCATAGTCAGTGCTGCGGACGAGCCCTTTATTGCAAACGTATTGTGCCCAAAGGTGGTCGCTGTCGCCGCCAATCAGGGTGTTGTCGAGGTCGAATATTGCCAGCGCCACATTACTGCACTCCGTGTTCTGCCAGTCAGCATAGCGGCAGGGGCCTGCAGAGTAAATTTCTCAGGGCCACGAAAGTGTGGAACAATGCGGGAGTTCAAGGAACAGGTGGCCCTTTCTCGTGATTGATTTAGACGGCTTCCGACCGAACGTGGGCATCATGCTGGCCAATGACCGGGGCCAGTTGTTGTGGGCCCGTCGCGTTGGAGGTCACAATGCCTGGCAGTTCCCCCAGGGCGGTATTAGCGCTGGCGAATCGCCGAAACAGGCACTTTTTCGCGAGTTGCACGAAGAAGTGGGACTGGCGCGTGACGCAGTAGAGATTCTCGGCTCTACCCGCGGTTGGTTGCGCTACCGGTTGCCTAAACGCTTTGTCCGTGATGGCCAGAAGCCGGTGTGCATTGGACAGAAGCAGAAGTGGTTCCTGCTGCGCATGCTGGAAGATGACGCCGCTGTGCAACTGGACCAGAATGAAACCCCCGAGTTCGATCACTGGCGTTGGGTGAGTTATTGGTATCCCCTCGATCAGATTGTTCCTTTCAAGCGCGAGGTTTACCGCAGGGCGATGAAAGACCTGGCTGCTCCACTGGCACGACACACCAACCGGTTTCAGGGTGATTGACGCTCATGCTTGAAACGTTGCGTCATATTGTGCAGGAAGTGAATGCTGCCAGAGGCCTTGAGGAGGCTCTCGATATTATCGTGCGGCGGGTGCAAGATGCCATGCAAACGCAGGTGTGCAGCGTTTATCTGCAGGACGGCAACAATGACCGATTGATTTTTCGTGCTACCCAGGGGCTCAATCAGGCACTGGTGGATGAGGCGAGCCTGCCCGTGGGTGAAGGCCTGGTTGGCCTGGTCGCGGCGCGCGGCGAACCGGTCAACCTGGAAGAGGCCGAAAAGCACCCCAGCTTCCGTTTCCTTCCCGGGATTGGGGAAGAACAGTTCCACGCCTTTCTGGGAGTGCCTATTATTCACCAGCGTGGTGTCGTGGGCGTGCTGGTAGTGCAGCAAGCGGAACGCCGCCGATTTGATGAGAGTGATGAGGCTTTTCTTGTCACTCTTTCGGCGCAGCTAGCTGGCGTTATCGCACACGCGCAGGTCACCGGGGTGTTGGAATCCCGTGTCCTCTCCGGGGCCGCGCCGGCCAAGATTACCGGCGTTCCGGGCGCGCAGGGAGTCGCCATCGGCACCGCGGTGGTGGTGTCCCCGGGGGCTGATCTCTACGCCGTGCCCCCGCGAGAAGTGAAGGACAGGCGCAAGCAGGTGCGGGCGTTCCGCGAGGCCCTCGAGGCGGTGCGCAAGGATATTCAGGTGGTAGCGGACAATCTGGGCGCGGAGTTGAGTCCGGAGGATCACGCACTCTTTGATGTCTACCTGAGCATTCTTGACGACTCCACCATCGGAGCAGAAGTGGTGGGGCTGATCAAGGGGGGGCAGTGGGCGCAGGGCGCCCTGAGTCAGGTGATGATCGAGCACATCCGCCATTTCGAGCGCATGGAACACAGTTATTTGAAAGAACGCGCGGTAGACGTTAGAGACCTGGGTACGCGAGTGCTCACTTATCTGCAGGCTGCAAATCAGGAGCCGCGTGAATATCCGGACCGAGCCATCCTCGTAGGGGAAGAATTGACCGCGACCTCTTTGGGAGAGATTCCCCGGGAGAAACTTGCTGGTTTGATCTCAATCAGTGGTTCGGGCAACTCTCACGTGGCGATACTCGCCCGGGCGATGGGCGTTCCTACGGTGATGGGCGCCGTCGATTTGCCCTATGCCCGGCTGCAGGACCGTGAGCTGATCATCGACGGCTATAACGGCACAGTGCACCTCAACCCGCTGCCCGAAATAAAGCAACGCTTCCAGGAAGTGCTGGACCAGGACGCGGCTCTGAGCAAAGACCTCGAGTCTCTTCGAGATCAGCCGTGCGTGACTCTCGACGGCCATCGGATGCCGCTGTGGGTCAACACGGGGCTAATGGCCGACGTAACCCGCTCGCTGGAGCAAGGGGCGGAGGGGGTTGGTCTTTATCGCACCGAGGTGCCCTTCCTGCTGCGGGATCGCTTTCCCAGCGAAGAGGAGCAGCGCCAGATTTATCGAGAGCAGTTGGAGGCCTTCGCACCCAAGCCGGTTACCATGCGCACGCTCGATATTGGTGGCGATAAGTCGTTACCCTATTTTCCCATTGAGGAGGACAACCCTTTCCTTGGCTGGCGCGGTATCCGGGTGACACTGGACCACCCTGAAATCTTTCTGGCGCAGGTGCGAGCCATGCTCAAGGCCAATGAAGGTTTATGGAATCTGCGGATCATGCTCCCTATGGTCAGTAATACTGCCGAAGTGGATGAGGCGCTCGCGCTCATTCATCGCAGCCACCAGGAGCTGCAGCAGGAGGGGCTGACGGGACGGCTGCCACCGGTTGGGGTAATGATTGAGGTGCCCGCAGCCGTTTCGCAGGCTCGGGTTATGGCCCGGCGCGTGGATTTCCTCTCGGTCGGCAGTAACGACCTCACCCAGTACCTACTCGCGGTGGACCGCAATAACCCGCAGGTCGCCGGGCTATACCACGGCCTGCACCCGGCGGTGATACATGCGCTGGAATTTGTGTCGGACGCCAGCCGGGCCGAGGGTGTGCCCATCGGGATATGTGGTGAGTTAGCGGGTGACCCGGGTGCCGCGGTGCTTTTGTTGGGCATGGGTTATGACGTCCTGTCGATGAACGCTACCAGCCTCCCCAAGGTAAAGAAGGCCCTGCTTAACCTCAAGGTCAAGGAAGCGGAGCGCCTGCTGGCTGAGGTCAAGGAAATGGAAAATGCCCAGCAAATCAGTGAGCGGCTGGATCGCTTCCTCGCTGAGCACGGTATGGAGAAGTTTATCCACAACCCGGTGGCTTGAGCCGCTTACTCGCTGAGCTCGACTAGGGCTCTACCACTTCGGTGCGCGTCGCGCTCAGTTCACCCCCTGTACCAAAGCTGAGCTCCCGCCAATGGGTGCGCCCTGAAGTCTCTGTCCACACAGTGGTGGATGACCGTGTGCCATACTCTTCCGTGACAATGAACTGTGCTGAGAGGGCTTGGTCCATGGTGCCGCTCAGGCCCAAGCAGGCCAGACTGCGCTGGTCTGCCAGCGTTCGGTCTGCGACCAGTTGTGCGAGGGCGTCGTGTGATACACCACCCCCTTGCTGCAGCGACAACAGCATTGCCTTGCCTCGCTCGACCTTTGGCCATGGCGTATCGAGCCGAGCGTTGCTCAATCCGTAGAGCCCGGGCGCTAGAGCCCGGGGCGGCTGTCCACCGCTGTTAGCGAAATACCACAAGCTGTCCCTGTCGCCTACCAACAGGTTAAAGCCCGCGTATTCGCCACCGCGCTTTGCCAAATTCGCCAGATAGGACGCAGGGGTCTCCCTGCCTGCGAGGTAGTCCAGAGGTAATTCTCCTCTGGAGCGGGGGGCTGGCAGGGCGACGTCCGGGTCGCGGTAGTTGGTGACTGCGGCGAAGCGCCCCTCTCGGGCCACCCCCATCCACGTGCCCCCCTGCTCGAGGTCTCGGCCTGCCAGCAAACCCGGGTATTCAGGCCAGAACGCTGAGGCGGCGGTGGGACGCGCATGAAACTCGTCGCGGTTGGCGGCAACCATCAGGGGATAATCGGCTGATAGCTGATGGGCGAAGATCAATAAACACATGGTTTGTCGGCCTGAAAGTGAAAAGGCAAGCTGCCACTCGCGTAACGTCGCCTCTATCTTCGCTTATTCTTCGAGTCCATTGCCAATCGCATTTGCCCCTGATGAACGCCGAGCATTCTTTAATCGGGTAAAGAATTGTGAAACGAAGTCGGCTGGATGATAATGAAGCCCTCGACTTTTGGGGACGTGCCCGGCGGGCCAAATCCGCCCTGCACGCCCAGCACAAACAGGCTCGTATGCTGATCTATCCAGAAATTGACCCAGTGGCGCTTTCCCTGGGGCCGCTCAAGGTACATTGGTATGGCCTGACCTATCTCACCGGGATCGCAGTGGGCTGGTGGCTTGCCGCGCGGCGCAGTAAGTTGCCCTGGACGCCGGTGTCCCGCGATCAGGTCGATGATCTTATTTTTTACTGCGCGCTGGGCATCGTCCTGGGCGGCCGCATTGGATACACCCTTTTTTATGGTGGTGACCGCCTGCTGGAAAACCCCGCCTGGGCCCTGCGTGTGTGGGAAGGGGGAATGTCCTTCCACGGTGGCTTTCTGGGAGTTTTGCTGGCCATGTACCTCTTTGGTCGCCGTCACCAGATTCCCTTCTGGCGTCTGATGGACTTCATAGCGCCTTTTGTGCCGGTCGGACTGGGTCTGGGTCGCATTGGTAACTTTATTGGTCAGGAGTTGTGGGGGCGGCCCAGTGATGTGCCCTGGGCCATGGTGTTCCCTGCGGACCCGCTGCAACTGGCGCGCCACCCCTCCCAGCTGTATCAGTTTGCGCTGGAGGGGGTGCTCATGTTCATCATCCTTTACTGGTATTCTGCCAAGCCACGGCCGACCTGTGCCGTGTCGGGCTTGTTTTCCCTCAGTTATGGTTGTGTGCGGTTCGTCTCTGAGTTTTTCCGCGAGCCGGACCAGCACATTGGTTTTCAGGCGTTCGGCTGGATGACACGTGGCCAGATGCTCTCCCTGCCGATGATACTGTTGGGCGTGTACCTTATTGGCATTGCCTACGGCCGGGCCAGCGCTGCCCAACAACAACCCGGTAAAAAAACGGCAAGATGAAACAATATCTGGATTTACTGCAGGACATTCTCGGAAACGGCGTTCAAAAGGGCGACCGCACCGGCACCGGCACACTCTCCGTTTTTGGGCGTCAGTTCCGCCATGACCTGTCCGACGGTTTCCCTTTGCTAACGACCAAGAAGCTACACTTCAAAAGTATTGTCAATGAGCTGCTCTGGTTTCTCAACGGCGATACCAACACCCGCTGGTTGAACGAAAACGGGGTGAGTATTTGGGATGAATGGGCGACCGAGGAGGGTGACCTTGGGCCGATTTACGGAGCCCAGTGGACAGCCTGGCCCACCCGCGACGGCGATACCCTTAACCAGATCGACTATGTCGTGGATTGCTTGCGCAACAATCCGGATAGCCGGCGCATCCTTTTTCATGCCTGGAATGTGGAGTACTTGCCCGACGAAAGCATGAGCCCTCAGGACAATGTGCGTGCGGGGCGCATGGCCCTGCCGCCCTGTCATTTGCTGTACCAGTTTTATGTTGCGCAGGGGCGTCTTTCGTCTCAGTTAATGATTCGCTCCAGCGATTCTTTTCTCGGATTACCCTATAACTGCGCCAGCCTGGCGCTGTTGACCCACATGCTGGCCCAGCAGTGTGACCTGGAGCCAGGGGAAATCATTATCTGCACAGGTGATTCCCATATCTACAGCAACCATCTGGAGCAGGTGCGCACCCAGTTGCAGCGTGAGCCGCTCGCACTGCCCCGATTGGACATCCGCCGCCGACCCGAGGATATCTACAGTTACTGTTTCGAGGATTTCCAGATGACGGGTTACGCGCCTCACGCCCACATTCCGGCGCCGGTCGCAGTGTGACAGACACGCGGCCCCTCGCGATAATCGTCGCTGTGGCGCAGAATGGCGTAATCGGCCGCGATAACGACCTGCCCTGGAAGATCCCGGCTGATCTGGCCCATTTCAAACGCGTCACAATGGGCAAGCCGCTGCTCATGGGCCGCAAGACCTACGAGTCTATCGGCCGCCCACTGCCGGGCCGAACCAATATAGTGATCACGCGCAATCCCGACTTCAGTGCCCCGGGAATCGAGGTCGTGGCTTCTCTTGAAGAGGCGGTTCTGCGCGCACAATCTGTTGCCCGCGCCGATGGGGCGGAGGAGGTTATTGTGATGGGCGGTGCAGAGGTTTATCGGGTAAGCCTGCCGGCGGCGGATCGTCTGTATGTCACCGAGGTGCATGCGGCAATTGAAGGGGATGCGTACCTTGACCTTGACCTCAGTGGTTGGCGGGAGGTCAGCCGGGACTACCATGAGGCGAGCCCCCAGTCCAGTGGCTTGGCCTACAGTTTTGTGCAGTACGGGCGGCCGCAAGAGCGAAAAATATAGGAACCACTGTTACCCTTCGGGGTTTTATTGAGCTCGAGTGTAACCAAACTACCCACTGCGGAAAGAAAGACAATTGGTTAGGGGCATTGATTGAAAACCTAGGACAAGTGGTTTAAATTTGCCTGCTCGTGATTACAGGCACCAGTGTCTTCCACTAGTTAAAGTTAGGACTCTGGACTATTTTACTTAGATTCGTATCTCTCTGTTGGCTTACTTTAGGAAGCATGATTCCCATGACTATGCATCGATTGAAAGAAGTGTTGATCGCTGCGCTGATTGCCGCGGGCGCCCTCGGGGGCCCGGTGACGGCAGTACACGCAAATAACCTGGACTCCGTCCTTGCCGTAGGCAAGTCCAAGAATAATGCAGCGCGCAAATCTCAGGTGAAGATAGACAGGCTTGCGGAAGAAACCCGCGATCTCCTCACTGAGTACAAGACGGTGATGAAGCAGGTCGATGGCCTCAAGGTGTACAACGAGCGTTTACAGCGGCAGATTGAAAACCAGCTTGCACGCATTGCGGTCATTGAGGAGAACATCGATAACTCAACCGTCATCGCTCGTCAGATGACGCCGCTGATTATTCGAATGATTGATGGCCTGGAACAGTTCGTCGAACTGGACGTTCCGTTCCAGAGAGAAGAGAGGCTGCAGCGAATCGGGTTTTTGCGTGACAATCTCGACCGGGCTGATGTTAGCGTTGCCGAGAAATTTCGAGCAGTGCTTGAAGCCTATAACATTGAGCTGCAATACGGACGCGGTATCGATACCTACCGCGGCACTATCGATCTTGGCGACGCCGAGCGCGAAGTCGACTTTCTCCGTGTCGGTCGTATCGCCTTGGTGTATCAGACCACCGACGGTGCTGTGTCCGGTGCCTGGGATAATGCCGCCAGAAGCTGGGTGGACCTGCCCTCGGGCGATTATAACTCTGCCATTCGCAAGGGCATCCGCATCGCGAAGAAGCAGGCCACCATTGAGTTGTTGAATATGCCCGTAGCGGCGCCGGAGGCTAACTGATGAGCGTTAAATTTATAAAAGGCGCGGCCCTTGCACTGTTTGGTGCACTGACTGTCTCCGCGGGACCGGCCCTGGCGCAGGAAGCCAAGTCACTGGACGAACTGTTAAAATTTGTGAAGCAGGGCCAGGCGCAAGAAGCCAAGGAAAACCGGCAGCGCGAGCAGCGCTTCTCCAATGACAAAGCCAATCAGGCAGCGTCTTTGAAGCGTGCGGAGGACGAGCGCGCCCGACAGGAAGCGCTGTCCACCGAGCTGGAAAACGCTTTCGAGGCAAATGAACTCGAGATTGCTGACAAGCAAGAGCTGCTCAATGAGAAGCTGGGTACACTGACGGAACTGTTCGGCCACCTTACATCCGCATCCGGCGATCTCGCCTCCAACATCGAAGTGTCGCTGGTATCAGCGCAATATCCCGGACGTGAAGCATTCCTGCGCGACCTGATCGGAAAGATGGGTAAAGCGGGCAACTTGCCCAGCATCGAAGAAATCGAACGTGTCTGGTTTGAACTGTTGCAGGAAATCCGTGAAACCGGTGAGGTAACCGCTTTTTCAGCGGAAGTTTCCTCCCCGGGTGGCGAACGAGCCCCGCGTGATTTGGTACGTATCGGCTCCTTCAACATCATCGACACAAACGGCAACTACCTGAGCTATGACAACGATACGTTGAGTGAGCTGCCACGACAGCCGAGCGGGCCCTACACGGGTTGGGCGGCAGAGCTTGCCGCTGCCACCAGTGGGTTGCACACGTTTGGTATAGATCCTACTGGACCCACTGGCGGATCTTTCCTGGCAGCGATTATCGATACGCCGACACTTACCGAGCGTTGGCACCAGGGTGGATACGTGGGTTACGCCATTACGGCGGTGGGTATTTTTGCCCTGCTACTGGCGGTGTACCGCATGGTTGCACTGGCCGGTATTGGCGGCAAGGTCAATGCGCAGCTCAAGAGCAATAAGGCCAACGAGAACAACCCGCTGGGCCGTGTGCTGAAGATTCACGAAGACAACCCTAATATGGATACTGAGACACTTGAGTTGAAGTTGTCCGAGGGCGTGTTGAAGGAAACACCAAAATTGGAGAGCGGCCTCAGCATATTGAAGATCATTGCAGCGGTGGCTCCCCTAATGGGCCTGCTGGGTACCGTGACCGGCATGATCCTGACTTTCCAGGCGATTACGATTTTTGGCGCGGGCGACCCCAAGGCCATGGCGGGTGGTATCTCCAGCGCCCTTATTACAACCGTACTCGGTCTGCTGGTCGCAATCCCGACCGTATTGCTCCACACCATTGTGAATGGCCGTGCGCAACGGATCATCCACATACTGGACGAGCAAACGACCGGCATGGTTGCAGAACATACAGAAGCCAACCTGAGGTCTTGAGATGGGTGGTCCGAGTGCAGATCTGCTGGCTTTCATGGACAAGGGCGGTGTGGTCCTGTGGTTGATTGCCGTGCTCTTGTTCGTGATGTGGACCCTCATATTCGAGCGGGTGTGGTATCTCAAGTTTGGCTGGAAAAATGATGTTGCCAAGGTGATCACCCAGTGGGAGGGCCGCGGGGAGAGAAAGTCCTGGGAGGCGCGCCAGGTGCGCAACATGCTGATTTCACAGGCCCGTTTGCGGATTAATCAGTATCTGCCGATGATTAAGACCATGGTAGCACTGTGCCCCCTGCTCGGCCTGTTGGGCACGGTTTGGGGCATGATTGAGGTGTTCAATATCATGGCGGTGACAGGCGGCGGCGATGCCAAATCCATGGCCGGGGGTGTGCAAATGGCCACCATTCCCACGATGGCGGGCATGGTAGCCGCGCTTTCCGGTGTTTTTGCCAATACATACGTTACGCGGATTGCCCAGCGGGAGAGCGAATTCCTGCAGGACAACCTGACAACGGATCACTAATAGAGCCACGCTAGATGCGCAAGAGAAACCGACAAGCGGAAGCCGATGAGGCGCAGATTGACCTGACGCCCATGCTGGATGTGGTCTTCATCATGCTGATCTTTTTCATTGTGGTGGCGACCTTTCTCAAGGAGGCTGGTCTCGACACGAATCGGCCGGACAGCAACCAGAACCCACCGGAAACGGATGCTACCAGCATCGTGGTGACGATTACCGGCGATGACCAGATCTGGATGGAAAACCGGCGCATTGATATCCGTGCCGTACGAGCCAACATCGCGCGCTTGCTGGCATCGGATCCGGAGCAGGGTTTCTCGGTTAAAACGGAGGCGGGCGCCAGTAATAAAACATTGGCCGCGGTTGTAGATCAGGCGAGAGAGGCGGGCATTAACCAGGTGCTTTGGCCATCGGAGAAAAAGCAGTGAGCAGGCGTGGACTATCGGCGGGCGGGCGCGCGCAGGAAGGTGGCGATCAGGGTGATATAGATCTGACCCCGATGCTGGATGTTGTTTTCATCATGCTCATCTTTTTTATCGTGGCGTCTACTTTTGTGAAGGAGCCGGGTGTTGACCTCACCAAGAGCGCAGCGGATACAACAGCTCCCTGTCTGCAGGGGACGATTATTTTTGCGGTAGATTCGATGGGGAAAATTCACTACAACAAAGAAAAAATACCTCTGGATCACGCCTATCGTCTTGCGGAAGCGGCCAAGAGTGAAACGCCCAAGGCGCGATTCGTTATTCAGGCCGACCAAGAGGCTCCCACGTTAGTTGTCAGCGAATTATACGATGTGGTGAAGCCGCTTATGGAAGGAACCCTTTGCTACTCCACGGATTTCAGGGAGTAGGCGAGATGGAGAACAGCCCGGTGAGAATGGTTATCTCGATACTACTTGCCATCCCGGTGGTGGTAGGCCTGTTTGGCATTATGCACGGTCTGATCGACCAACAGTACGAAGAAATTGAGGGGGAAGACCGCAAGATCGCTGAGCTGGTGCGGCCTGACGAAGAAATCGAGTTGGAGACCACCACGCCCAAGCCCGACAAGGTAGTGGATCCCGAGGAGCCGCCACCCGAGATGGAAATGGTTGAGCTCGACGTGGATATGGATGTCGATGCGAACAATTTTGCACCCAAGGTGGGCGTGAGTGTCGAGATCGGTGTTGGCGGGAACCTGGGAGGCGACGGAGAGTACCTGCCGATCGTGAAGGTGGCGCCTATTTATCCCCGTCGCGCCCAGACACGCGGCATAACGGGTTACTGCATCGTGGAGTACACGGTGACAACCACGGGTGCTATCCGGGATCCCGTCGCGGTAGATTGTCAGCCATCAGGCGTATTCGACCGCGCGTCGGTGAAAGCTGCGACCAAGTTTAAATACAAGCCTCGCGTGGTGGATGGTGAACCCATCGAAGTGGCGGGAGTGCAGAACAAGTTTACCTATGAGCTGGAAAACTGATATGACATGGTTTGAGAGCACCGTCTTGACCCGCGTTGCCATCCCGGCTGCACTGGTTCTGGCCGTTCAGGTTTCCATCACCCAGGTGCAGCGCGATCTGGGTATGCCCGCATTCTCTGCGGCCCACGCACAGAAAGACGCGAAAAAACCCGAGCGGGAAACACGCAGGACACCGGCGCTACGCAACAAGGTGTATGAGAAACTTTCGGAGGCACAGGCTGCGGCGGAGGCCAAGGATCTCTCCTTGGCGAAAAGCATCCTCGACGCCATGATCGCAGAGGGAGGCAAGAAAGCCCTCAATAGCTATGAACTGGCTAATGTTTACAACCTGTACGCATTTATACAGTATTCCAGGGAAGACTACGCCGGCGCTCTTCGCTCCTATGAGCAGGTGGTGTCGCAGCCGGATATCCCGTTGGCTATGGAGATCAACACACGCTTCACCATTGCCCAGTTGTACTTCGTTCAGGAAGAATGGCAGAAGGGTATTGATGCATTGGAGCTGTGGTTCAACATGACCGATACCCCTAATGCCAACGCCTACGTGCTGCTGGCCCAGGGTTACTACCAGGTGAAAGATTACGACAAGGCGCTTATCAACGTTGAAAAAGCGATCAGCATGCAGCTCGAGAAAGGCAAGGTTCCGAAGGAGCAGTGGTATAACCTGGCGCGCTTTCTCTACTTTGAAAAGAATGACGTGAAGAACACGGTGCGCACGTTGGAAGCGCTGCTGACCTACTATCCAAAAAAAGAGTACTGGGTGCAGGTCTCGCACATGTACGGTGAGCAGAAAAAGGAAGCGGACCAGCTCGCGGCGATGGAAACAGCGTATGTGCAGAGCATGCTGGAAAAGGATAGTGAGCAGGTCAATATGGCCTACCTGTACCTTAACGGCGATGTGCCTTACAAGGCGGCCAAGGTAATGGACAAGGGCCTGAACAACGATTCGATCGAGGGAACATCGAAAAACTGGGAGTTGGTCGGTGCGTCATGGCGGCAGTCGCAGGAGCTGAAGAAAGCAATACCGGCGATGGAAAAGGCGGCGGCGAAATCCAACAAGGGTGAGCTATACGCCCGTCTTGGCAATGTGTATCTCGACAATGATCAGTATAAAAAGGCGGTGTCAGCGATCAACAAAGGGTTGTCTCGCGGTGGGGTGAAGCGTCCTGACAGCGCACGGTTGGTGCTGGGTATGGCCTATTTCAATTCGCAGCAGTATGAAAAGGCGCGCGATGCGTTTAAGGCCGCTGCCGAGGACGAGCGTTCGGAAGATTATGCCAAGCAGTGGATGGCCTATATGGACTCTGAGCTTTCACGACAGAAAGCCCTGCAAGAGGAGGATGCTGCACTGCAGCAAATGACCGAGTCGTTGACTCAGCCTGATGCTAATGCTGATGTTGATGCAGAAGTCGAAGTTGAAGCTCTTCCCGAGGACGCTGTGACTGATTAAGGGCACCTATTCCCGGGAATAAAAAAAGGAGCTCGTTGAGCTCCTTTTTTGTTTTCACTCCAAAATGTTTTACGTTTTAGAGAGGGACCACGTTCTCGGCCTGAGGGCCTTTCTGGCTGTCCGTCACGTTGAACTCAACCTTTTGGCCATCGGCCAAGGTTTTGAATCCGTCTGCTTCAATGGAACTGAAATGTACAAATACGTCAGGGCCGTCTTCACGCTCGATAAAGCCGAATCCTTTCGTCTCGTTAAACCACTTAACGGTACCGGTTGTCTTAGACATAGAGTTTACCTGTATTGCTGCAGCGCCATGTCCAGGCGCCTTTATCATTAAGAAATGTATTTATGGGTTACGTACCGAGGAACTGAATGGAACTTCGACCGTGAGCATAAACATCGCTGAAACCTATCAGCACACATGAGTGTAGCACTATATTGGGCTATTGGCATAAATCGAGGAAAACAATTTTTAGGGGAATTGCGGCCATTAATGAGCGTATTTAAGGGTTTCCGGTGACGAGAGTGCGCCACGCACCCTGCTAAACAGGCGCGTGAGCGGCGCCCACAAGGCCCATGGAATCACCGCAGACAAGATACAGGGGCACGTCGGACAGGTGCTGTTTCATCTTCCCTTTCGCCGTAAACCGCCGGGAGAATGTACTTTTGCGTAGAAAATCCGTCATGGTAGGCAATATGCCGCCCGCCAGGTAAAGGCCTCCATAGGCGCCGTTGGCGAGAACAAAATCTCCGCAGGCGGAACCCAAAAGGCCGCAGAAAAGCTCCAGTGTCTCTACACACAGCAGGCACTCCCCGCGCAGTCCGTTCGCGGAAATGGCTTCCGGCTCTTGCAGAGGCGCATCAACGCGGCGTTCTCTGGCCAATACTTGATAGAGGCGCAGCAGCCCCGGGCCGGAGAGCAGGCGCTCTGCGTACACCTCGCCGTTTTCACTCCTGAGCCGCTCAAACAGTGCAAACTCCAGTGCGGTGGCCGGGGTGAGGCCCATATGGCCCGGTTCACTGGCGCAGGCAATGGGCTTTGGTCCCCGGTTATCCAGTGTGGCTCCTCCCAGACCAGTGCCAGGACCAAGTGTTGCTAATCTGCTGTGCGGCACAGGTTTGCCGGCCTGCAGGGTCACCAGCTCATGAGCGTTCAGGTGGGGCAGGGCATAGGCATTACCTTCAAAGTCGTTTATGCAGCCAAACCGGGAAAAACCAAATTGCTTGGCCAGTTCGCGAGGCGAAAAGCGCCAGTCGATATTCAGCAGTCGCACTTCGTCATCGAAGGGCGGCGCCGCGACCGCGAGGCACGCTTCCTCCGGGGGTTTGCGACTGAGGTCGTGCAGCCAGGCAAAGATAATGTCGGCGAGGCTGTCGTAGTCCCGGTTGCGATAGTTGCACTGAAAGCACAGTTGTTTGGTTTGTGCATCGAATAATGCGAGGCGTGTATTGGTGCCGCCAATATCCCCAACCATGCGGTTGGCCGTCGTTGCCATGCTCAGTAAGCCGGCAGGATTTTCATGATGTTGGTAGAACCGGCAGTTCCCAGGACAGTGCCCTTGGTTAAAAGAATGGAGTCGCCCTTGCCCAGGAAACCACCATCCAGCAGGAACTCGATGGCTCGGCTGTCAACACTGTCCGGATCGAAGGCGTTGGCGTCAAAAAATAACGGAACCACGCCGCGGCAAAGAGCGAGTTGCTGCAGTGTTGTGCTGAGGCGGCTCAGGGCAAAAATGGGCAGGCCGGAACTCAGGCGTGACATCAGTCGTGGTGTGGTGCCGGATTCAGTAAGGCAGGCAATACCGCGCACGTTATCATAATGATTTGCGGCGTAAATCGCCGACATTGCGATAGTTTCCTGCGCGTTAGAGAAGGCCGTGTCCAGTCGGTACTTCGAGGTTTTTGCTACGCGTTGCCGCTCGGCCCCCAGCGCTGCGTCGGCCATAGCAGATACAACTTCTACTGGGTAGTTGCCTACCGCCGTCTCTGCGGAGAGCATGACAGCGTCGGTACCATCGAGTACCGCATTGGCGACATCGAATACCTCCGCCCTGGTCGGCATAGGGCTATTAATCATCGACTCCATCATCTGGGTCGCGGTAATCACCACCCGGTCCAGCCTGCGTGCCTGGGTGATCAGTTCCTTCTGGATGCCGATCAGCTGGGCGTCACCGACTTCGACGCCAAGGTCGCCCCTGGCTACCATAACGCCGTCGGCAGCGGTGAGGACAGCATTGAGAATCGACTCGTCACCTACGACCTCCGCTCTTTCGATTTTAGCGATGATGGCCGGCTTCAAATTGAGCTTCTCAAGGCGTCCGCGGGCCTGAAAAATATCTTCCGCGTCGGACACAAAAGAGACCGCCACAAAATCCGGGTTAACCTCCACCAGGCTGTCGATATCAGTTAAGTCTTTGGCTGTGAGCGCCGGCGCTGCCAGCCCGCCACCAAGCCGATTGATGCCCTTGCGGGAACTCAGTTGGCCGCCGACCAGCACAGTACACTCCACCGCGCTGGCCTCAACGTCGTCTGCGCGCAGCCGGATACGGCCGTCATCAAGGAGCAGGGTATCGCCGCGCACCACGTTGTCGCATAGTTCTGCATAATCGACACCGACGCCGCGGATGTCGCCTGCGTCATCGTCCAGCTCCAGATCCAGGCGGAAGCGGTCACCTACATCCAGCTCAATGGAGCCGTTGCGGAAAGCGCCGACGCGAATTTTGGGCCCTTGCAAATCAGCGAGTATGCCTACGTACTGGCCGGCGATGCCTGCCTGCTTGCGGATGCGCTCGGCTACTTTGACATGGTTTGCTGTGGTGCCGTGACTGAAATTAAGGCGAAAGACATTTACCCCGGCGCCGATGAGCCGAGCGATCAGGTCCTCTGATTCGCTGGCCGGACCAACGGTGGCAACGATTTTTGTGCGTCTTATAACCTGTGGGTTCACTTCCATCCCCGTCATTGTGATCGCTGGCCACAGGATTTGAATGTGCCTTGGGCTGGCGAAAAACTGTCAGGCAAGATAATGCCTTGTTAGGGGAGTAACTGCCAGCGTTGGCTAACAAGAGAGACGATACAGCGAAGTATTTACAGATGGACACGGCCTTTCGCCTTGCAGGGTTAAGGAGCAGGTTGCGCCGGGTACAGGGCCGCTTTTCCGTATTGCACCTCCAGGGCTTTGCGCTCCGAACCTTTCAGCCCCCTGACCACCAGCCCGTAGGAGCTATCGACCATGCGCTGAATTTCTCCGTCGGGAATGCTGCCATCGACAATCACTGTATTCCAATGTCGCTTGTTCATGTGATAGCCGGGGCGCACTGATGTAAAGATATCTCGTAAGATCATTGCCTCGTGGGGGTCGCACTTAAGGTTCATCCTCACGAGATCCTCATCCTCGACCAGCGTTGCAAACATTTTCGTACGAATTTTGAAGACAGCGACGCGGGGGCCAAAAGGGTAGTCCACCCAGGCTTCCGGTCGTTCCAGCAGATAGAGGCGCAGCTCTTCGCGGTTCATGGTGGCTCAAGGAATGCCAGTGCCATGTCGGGAAAATCTGTGAACATACCGTCGATACCGGCGCCGGTCACAAATATCTCCAGCAGCGCGGTGAAGTCGCTCACGCCCTCGGGTAGATCATCCTTGCGGAAGGTGTAGGGGTGCACTTGGAGATCATGGGCATGCGCTTGTGCCACCAGTTCACTGAATTGCGGCGCGCCGCTGGCATCACTGCCGATGAAAATATGGGAGAGGTGCGGCCCTATCCCGTTGGCGTAGCTTGCGATATAGGCAACGCCCTCCGCTGTTCTCAGCCAGTTGTAATCTGCCCTCGTGTCCTCCCCCCATTCGTTATCGCCGAGCAACTGTATCAGTGGAATAGGCGTGGTAAGTTCGCTCTTGAGGCGCAGTAGAGTCTGGTCGTCGAAGCACTGCAGGTAAACTTGCTCTGGGCGTTCGATATAGCCTGTCTCTGCCAGCACTTCCAGCACTGTACCCGGCAGGTCCAAGCCCTCTTCCCGATGCCAGTTCGGGCTTTTCATTTCCACGTAGATACCGGTGCGCCTGTCCCGGCTTTTGTCCAGGCCGGCGAGTAACTCGATCTCCTCTCGCAGTGTGGGCACGGCGAACAGATGAGGTGTTTCGGGAAAGCGCTGGGGATAGACGGCCTGTCCATCGCGGGGATCATCATGCACTCTTTCCCGTACGCGCAATTGCCGTATCTCTGCCAGTTCGAAATCGATGGCGTAAAAACGGCCGTCTGCTCGTGCGCGCTGGGGAAAATGCTGCGCAACATCAGTGGTACTGTCGAGGTAAATATCGTGCAAAACTATAGCAACCCCATCCCGGGTGAGGACCACGTCTTGTTCCATGTAATCAGCGCCCATGGTATGGGCTACAGCCTTGGCCGCGAGAGTATGCTCTGGCAAGTAGCCGCTGGCGCCACGGTGGGCGATGATAATGGGCCTTGATGTTTTCATAGTGGCGGTTGCGTGCTTGGCAGGAGGGAGGCGCGATATGTGCTCATAGGTTGAATGCCCCTGCGACCAACGGGATGAGCGAAGAGAAGTTGGCTCGCAAGGGTAATCCTGATCAGGGCATTGCCGCGATCCATGCGCTTTCTTCAAACCACTTGTTGCGCAACTGGGTGAGAACGCCTGTTTTCTCGTAGGAGCGCAGGTAGTTGTCCACCAAGTTGTAGAATTGTTTGTCTTCCTTGCTGACGGCTATTCCTATGGGCTCAACGGTCAGCGGCTCGTCCAGCGTTATGAGGCCCGCATCCGGAAAGCGCATAACGGCTAGTATGCACTGGGTCATGTCAGCCACCATGAGCTCGGCCTTACCTTCTATCAGTAGAGAAACGCCCTCGTCATAGCTCTCTACCTCGATGAGCGTGGCATCAGGCGCTACCTGCTTGACAAAGCTTGTGTGAGTCGAATTTTTCAAGGCAAGAATCTTGAGGCCCTTGCGATTGAACTCATCGGTCGATGTCAGCGCACCTATGGAATCACTCGTTGTCAGTATAGATTTTCCGGACATCATATAGGGGCCCACAAAGGATACCAGTTCGGTGCGTTCGGGCGTGATAGATAGATTGGAGAGCACCATGTCGATCTCATCTTTTTCCAGTGCCGTGATCAGATCACCGAATGGCATTTGCTTTATCTCAAGTTCAACATTCATTGCTGCTGCCAGGGCCTGCGCCAAATCCACATCGAAGCCCATTAGCCCACCCTCGCGATTGACCATGGTCATTGGGGGCTGGTTGCCAGACATGCCCACCTTCAGCGTGCGAAAGTCGATGACCCGCTGCAGAGAATCTCCCGCCAGTGTGGATAGGGGAAATGCGACGAGCAGCGCTACCAGCCCAGACACTACAATTTTTCGAAGACTTACTGACATGGTTCACTTCTCCATTGAATTAAGGTTTTAGTCGCTGCGGGTGTGATAAGACTGGCATCGGCCTAATATTATTTCTATAGCATCAGTGTAAGACTGATCGGCAAATATGCAAAAACCTTTTATGATGTGGCAGGCGCTGAGACAGGAGATGCAGCTTTGGCCAATGCTTTTGATCGTTTGGTGGTGTCGGTACCTGATCTGGGGGGGGCGGTCAATCAGTACCAGGCCGTCATGGGCGTGCCACCCGTGCCAAGCGGTGCAATGGGCCCTGCGCCCACAGCTCGATGGTTGCTGGCAAACACCGTTGTGGAACTGGTGGAGCGCGACGTCGCAGCACCTCATCTGCAAGGTCTGGTCTTCGCGCGGGATCGCGCTCCGGAGGTGGGTGAGGTCATAGAGAATTCACTGGGTTTGCACTTGCACCAGTGTGATGGGCGTTTTACGGAGCAGCTGCGGGGAAAATGGTCGAGCGAGCACCGCCCAGCCTTGTCTGTTGATCATGTGGTTCTGCGCACCGTCAACCCGGACGCCTGTATCGATCTTTTCCGGGACCAGTTAGGTATACGCCTTGCGCTGGATAAAAGCATCGCGGCCTGGGGCGGACGTATGTTGTTTTTTCGCGGCGGCAAGATGACTCTGGAGGTGATTGAGTCATCGACGGACGGGCCTGAGAAAAACCTGTTCTGGGGTGTGGCCTACCAGTGCGCGTCGTTGGCAGAGCGTGTGCAAATTCTGCGGGACGCCGGTGTGCAGGTGTCAGCACCACGGGACGGACGCAAGCCCGGTACAAGAGTGGCTACGCTGAAAAGCCATGACCTCGGCATACCGACTCTGCTCATCCAGCCGGCGCCAAGCTGATGCACAAGTGCCCCGCCAATGCGTGTTACATGACGCAGTGTTTGGTGTAGCTGGCGGCCTCTTCACCGGTCCACTGGCCTTTGGGCGTTTTGGCAAGCTCCTCACACCATTCTTTTGAGCCGATCGACGTGCCATCGATCAGACAATTCTTCGCATAAGTAACAGCATCGGAGCTGGACCACTCGCTCTTGGCCTGATCGGCTTTCTGGGTGCACCAGCGTTCGCTGCCGGGCTCCGCAGCGCACGCTGTGAGGAAGGCAACAACGGCAATGAGGGCTAGGTTTCGCATGGTTTTTCTCCTGATTAGGTTTCGGGGCAGACTCGAACGGCAGCAGTGCTGTGGTCCGCAATAGCATGAGGCGGCCGCGTTTGCACGCGGCTGCCGGCCAGGTTTTACTTCAGCTGCATCTTGATAGTGTTTTCGGTCGCCTTGCTGTAGGGAGGTAGCATGCCGCCCAGTTTGCCGATGTTAAAGTTGGATTGTCGGTATACTGATTTTGCGTGGGAAAAGGTCTGGAAGCCCTTCTGGCCATGATAGGCGCCCATGCCGCTTGGGCCTACGCCGCCGAACGGCAGCTCTTCCTGGGCGACATGCATGACCACATCGTTAACGCATACGCCGCCGGACGTGGTACGACTGATCAAGGCGTTCTCTTCGGCAGCATCCTCGCCGAAATAGTAAGCGGCCAGGGGGCGGGGTTTGCTGTTGATGTAATCGATAGTCTCTTCAAAGTTGCTGTAAGTGCGGATAGGCAGCAGCGGCCCGAATAACTCTTCTTCCATCATCTTCAGGTCATCCGCGGGTTGCGGCACCAGAGTGGGTGGAATTTTCAAAGTGCCCTGTTGGCTGCCAAAGTCTTCATCGGCGGGGTTGATCGGAACGATAGTCTGGCCGCGCTCCTGTGCCTCGGCGAGGTAGTCGTTCAGGCGGCTGAAGTGCCGTTCGTTAATTACCGACGTATAGGAAGGGTTATTGAGAATACTGGGGTACATATTGGTGACTGCTGCCTTTGCGGCCTCGATCACGTCCTGCAGCTTTTCTTCCGGGACCATGAGGTAATCCGGTGCCAGGCAAATCTGCCCCGCGTTGAGCGTCTTGCCGAGCATGATCCTGCCGATGCTTTTCTCCAGGTCGGCGCCGCGGGAAATAACCACGGGCGATTTTCCGCCGAGCTCCAGTGTAACGGGCACCAGGTTGCGTGAGGCGGCGGCAAGTATGTGTCGAGCGATTGAGGTCGCGCCCGTAAAAATCATGTGATCAAAAGGCAGTGCAGAAAAGGCTTGTCCCACCTCGGCGCCACCGTTAAAGATGGCGACCTCTTTTTCGTCATAGGCCTCGTGTATCATTTCAACCAACAGTTCAGCGGTGGCCGGAGTGAATTCGGAGGGTTTGATCATGGCGCGGTTGCCTGCGGCGAGTACGCCGGCTAGTGGAGCGAAAACCATGTTCACCGGGAAGTTCCAGGGTGCGATCACGCCGACGACGCCAAGTGGTTGGTATTCAACGCGGGAGCGCCCGCCGAGAAGGTTGAAAGGAAACATGGTGGGTCGCTTTTCCGGCTTCATCCACTTGCGCACGTGCTTGATGGCATGCTTCATGGGTGCAATACCGGCGCCGATATCGGTGAGCAGCGTCACCTCCCGTGGCCGACAGGTGAAGTCGGTGTTGAGCGCGTCGACCAGCTTGGTGTTGTATTTGATGAGTACGTCTGCGCCGCGCTGTAAACGGTCAATCCGTGTTTCTGCCGTCACGACCCCCTCCTGGAGGTAGTCCTCGCGTTGGCGGGTGAGAGTGGCTATCATTTGCTGCTCTATGTCGGCCGCTGTGGTGGCTTGCTCGGGTGCATTCATGATCAGGTCCTTGTTATCGGCGTTGTGGCCAACAGAATGAATAGTCAGTCGCGTAGTATAGACCCCAGATGGGCGAAAATTAACCAAAGTGGAGGGTTATTTGTGGCCAACTGCCTGCAGAATCCTCGAAGGGCTGACCACAACATGGGAGTGCAAGCGTGAGCAATGACTTGTCGCAGGCCGATAGCCGCACACCGTCGCCTCCGTTCGGGTACTCTCGTCCATGCACCCACTCACGGGAGCAGCAACTACACATTGTAGCCGAGTATCACGCACACAAGATTCGACCCAGTCGCATTGCGTTTCGGGTGGGCATCGACATTGCGTTTATCGAGGAGTTGATTGCCGGCGAAACCGAGCCGGATCGTTTCGCGCAGCTTGTCCAGTACTATCGCCGTGGACGTTACCAACAACGTCTGACTGCGTCCGGGCGGCGAAGAGGCGTCGCTCGCTACGAGCTGCAGCAGCGCATCGAGCGTGAGTTTCAGCAAGAACAAGAATACTGACCTTGGAGTAGATGATATGACCACACTGGCTTTGTGGCACGACATGATCCAGCGACAGGATCTCGACAGGTTGGGCGATATACTGGATCCGGACTGCGTGTTCCTATCGCCGATTGTCCATACGCCACAATGTGGCCGCGACCTGACCAGCCTCTACCTGCATGGCGCTCTCGGTGTTTTTAACGAGACGTTTCACTACACAAAAGAGGTCGTCACCGAGGAGCATGCCGTGCTGGAATTCACCTGCGAGGTGGAGGGCATTTCGATAAACGGAGTGGATATCATGACCTTCAACAAAGAGGGAAAGATCACTGAATTCAAGGTTATGCTGCGGCCTTTAAAAGCGGTGAACCTGATGCATGCCAAGATGCAGGCTATGCTGGAAACGCTCGCTGGGTGACATCTGAGCGGGTTTTGGTTTAAACTAGCCGGCTGATGAAAATACGAATCTCAATGTTGGGGCGCTGCCTGGCTCTCGCGGCACTGCTGTGTACGCTCAGCCTTAATCTGGAGTTGACGCATAGCCACGCAGATCACGATGACGCTACTCATTGTGTCGCATGCAAAAGTACTGCCTCTGACGCGGCCCTGCTCTCTGCGGTCGTCGCCCTGCAAGCGCCCGCTGAGTCAATACGCACAACCTCGGCAGCTCACGCTGTCATCAACCGATCCCCATTCAGCTTCTTTGTTATACGTGGTCCGCCCCCAGTCTCCTGAATCCCGGACTTAAAATTCATCAGGAGAAAATCATGAAACGTTTGTTATGCCTTGCGGTGGCTGCCGCGTCGATACCTGTCTCTGCAGAAGACAGAACCCTGGAACACGTTCTCGTTTCAGTGCCTATCCATAAACAAGAAGCTAACTCCGTGCTGCCGGTGACGGTGATCACCGATGAAGAATTGCAGCGATCTGTTGCCACTACGATAGGCGAGACGCTGGAAAACCGTGCAGGTCTCGCGAATTCATCTTTTGGGCCGGGGGTGGGTCGCCCGGTTATCCGAGGGCAGCAGGGCCCGCGGGCGATTACGCTGCAAAACAATACGTCTTCTGCGGATGTCTCCAGTTTCAGCCCGGATCACGCTGTAACGGTAGAACCACTGCTGGCAAAAAGCATTGAGGTCTTGCGAGGACCCTCCACACTGCTCTATGGGGGTGGCGCGATTGGCGGTATCGTCAATGTCATTGACAATCGCATTCCGCGTGAACGTGTCGAGGGCGTTGAGGGCGCGGCGGAATACCGGTACGACTATGCGCCCGACCTGAACAGCGGTGTAGGTGTCCTGGAAGCAGGTTTTGGCAACCTTGCCTTCCACCTTTCCGGTACTTCACGCTCCACCAGTGATCTACGCATTCCCGACTGGGCTATCGATGAGGCAGCTCTTGCCGAACAAGAAAAAATGATGGGCCATGATGAGGAACATGAAGGCGAAGATCATGAAGGCGAGGAGCATGAAGGCGAGGAGCACGGCGAAGAAGAGATCAACAACTCGAAGGGAAAAATCGCCAATACCGACACCGACACGGATGTGATTACCGCCGGCTTCAGCTTCCACTTCGATGACAAGGGCAGCTATGCTGGCTTCGCGGTGAATAACCTGAACAACAAGTACGGTATTCCTCCCGGGTCCCATGAGCATGGGCACGAAGACGAGCATGGAGAGCACGAAGGAGAGGAACACGAAGGAGAGGAACACGAAGGAGAAGAGCACGAGGAGCACGAGGGAGAAGAGCACGAAGGAGAAGAGCACGAAGGAGAAGAGCACGAGGAGCACGAGGAGCACGAGGGAGAGGAGGAAGAAGAAGAGATTGTCCGCATCGATATGGACCAGACTCGGTATGACGCCATGGTACATCTTGTCGAGCCAATGGATTCAATTGAGGTGGTGCGCGGTTTTCTGACTTATACGGACTATGAGCACAAGGAGTTGGAGGGCAGCGAGGTTGGGACGCGTTTCAAGCGTGATACCTGGGAAGGCCGGCTTGAAGTGGTACACAGCGCACTGCTTGGCACGGAAGGTGTAGTGGGGCTGCAAGCCAAGTCTGACGAGTTCGAAGCGGTCGGCGAGGAGGGGTTTATCCCCAAGACAGACAGCACCGAGCTCGGCTTGTTTCTCATCGAGGATTTTCATCGAAATGAGTGGACTTACGAGGTCGGTCTGCGTGGCGAATACGTAGAGCGTGACCCGACAACCAATGCCGCATCCAAGGAGGATTTCACCAACTGGAGCGCGACCTTTTCGGCTCTATGGCAGTTTGACGATAACTGGCAGACAGGTGTTGCACTGGCGCGCTCAGCGCGGGCGCCATCAACCGAGGAGCTTTTCTCCAACGTCGACGCCATGGATCCCGAGGAACTGGTAACACACGCCGCAACGGGCATTATCGAAGTGGGTGATCCGGATTTGGACAATGAAACATCACTGAATGCGGACCTGGCCTTGCAGTGGCACTCCGCGAATTCCTGGGCTGAATTGTCTTTGTTCTACAATCAGTTCGACGACTATATTTTCTTGCGAAATACCGGTGAGGAAATAGACGAGACCGCTATCTATGATTACCTTCAGGAAGACGCAAAGTTCTATGGCGTTGAGTTTGAAAGTAGCTTTCACCTGACCGATCTTGGCCCCGGCGCGCTCGCTCTTGATTTACGCGGCGACGCGATCAGGGGTGATTTTGACGACAGCGGAGATGTGCCCCGCTTGCCGCCGGTGCGGGTAGGAGCTCGACTGAGCTGGACGGGAGATGCTTTTGGTACCTGGGTGAGTGTGCTCAATGCAGGTGACCAGGACCGCCCGGGTGACTTCGAGACCGAGACTGACGGCTACACTCGGTGGGATATTGGTGCAGACTACCGTTTCACTTTTGCTCATGAGCGTGAGTTGTTGGTGTTCATGAAGTGGAAGAATATCACCGACGAAGAGATTCGATTGAGTACCTCATTCCTGCGCAACTATGCGCCGGAGGCGGGTCAGTCGGTAGCTGCGGGCATTCGTTTCTCCTTCTGAACGCGGGTAAAGGCCTGATCGGTTTTGTGTCCCCACAGGGACGACGACATGGCCACAACCCCTACTGCGGGTAAGGGCGCCGGTGCGATAGTGCATGGCGCCCCAGGCAGAGGCCGATACGGCGAAATGGGCAGCTTCTCTGTGCTGTGACATTTCGCCGTTTTTTTGTCGTGATTGTCTGGCCAAGCCTTGCGAGTTTGCTCTGGTTGGATACTCACGGCGTCCTTCCGATGCAGCGACATTTTCCTTGCGGCAATTTTGCTGCATCCTGTTCTGCCGGTGCTCGCCATTAAGGTCTTGGCGCGGTGGAACAATGATTTTTTTCCTGGGTGCTGCTAGAGTCCCACAGCTAAGGCTTAGTGGAGAGGGTTTATGGCGCAGCGTCTAATAGTGGGCATCAGCGGTGCATCGGGCATAATTTACGGCCTGCGTGCACTTCAGTTGCTGCGCGATTGCGAAGTAGAGACGCATCTGGTGATCAGTAAGTCTGCCAAGTTAACACTGCACTACGAGATGGAGATGCCGCTTCAGGAGCTGGAATCACTGGCCAGCGAGGTATATCCCACGAGTAATGTCGGCGCGACAATTGCCAGCGGCTCGTTCAAAACGGGGGGTATGCTCGTTGCACCCTGTTCGGTTCGCACCCTGTCAGAGATCGCCACAGGCGTAACCTCAACTCTGTTGACCCGCGCTGCGGACGTGGTGCTAAAGGAGCGGCGTCGCCTGGTGTTGATGGTTCGTGAAACGCCCTTGCACACCGGGCACCTTCGCAGTATGACGGCGCTGTCTGAGAT
>JAAENL010000130.1 GCA_024224435.1 Halieaceae bacterium | reverse complement strand
GACATTTGTGAGGGTTGGATTACTATTGTCGGAGTTGTACATGCCGCCGCCGGTTTTTTGTTTTTGTAGCCATGATGCGCCCGTTGCCGTCCCGGCAGTGATGAGAAATCCATCCAATGTCGCCTTTTCGCCAACACCATCTGCCATGAGCACATGATAGGCGTTTGCGCCCACGAGATTGGCTGTGGTAGTGAGCACCCCGCGCTCATCCACCAGGTCATTGCCGTCGATATCGCCGCTGAGTATGGTGGGATAGACCTGCCAATCACGTAAAGAGATATCCCCTTCCTGACCAGGTGTGCCGGCGAAACCACCGTACATAGCGACACCATCCACTAGTCTGAATGTGGCGCTGCGTGGGTCCTCTTCCTTTATGCGCCGGCTGGGTGTGTACACACCCTGGGCCACCCAGATCTGGTCGCCGCCTTGGGCTTTATCCAGAGCAGATTGCAGATTGGTGAAGGCATGGAGCCATGACGTTCCATCGTTTACGCCAGTTGTTTTGCCGGTATCCACATAGATTATCCCAAGACTGTCGCTGAACACACTCACGCTGTTATCATCCGCTACCGGATCACCCGACGTCGCTGAAACTGACGCAGTGTTGGTGACATTGAAGGGTGAATTGACCTCAGGTTTGAGCTGACCGGTGAGAGTTATAATACCGCCTGCCTGGGGCTCGAGATCTTCGATTTCCCAAATATAACCGGGTGGGGCGCCGATCTGTATCATTGACGCACCCTCTGATGTTATTTCACTGATCACCACCTCAGGCGGGATAAAATCTGAGAGGTGGACGCCTATGACTGTGTCCGTATCATGATAATTGTGGAAATACAGAGAATAGCTAATCGCAGCGCCGGGCGCAAAAACAGCAGGCGCAACCCCCTTGCCGATCATGAGTCCAAAGGCCTCGTGCGCCCCTATATCGACGATTCCTCCGACAATACGCGAGTACCCGTTACTATCGATGAGAATATCGTTGGAAAGCCAGTCATTGTTGCCGGCGTCAATAGCGGGAGAACCGGCTTGCAGACGTAAATCGCCGTAGTCGTTGTCTTCCAGTGTGCTCCAGTCGCCGTCTCCAGAGTCAGGCGGGCGAACAAAGCGCGGATCGGTATCGAGTATGGCTCCGACACAGGTGGCATTTAGCGGACAACCACCTTGCACCAGGCTATCGGAAATCGTTACTTGACTGTCATCAGAAGCGTACAGAACAGGCCCTACATGACCCCAGAAGATACTGTTACGAATAGTCAGACTGCTATCGTAGCTGTACATGCCGCCGCCATAGTCTGCTGAATTGGCCGCGAATGTGATGTTTGTGAGGGTTGGACTTCCGCCGCTGTACATGCCGCCGCCGCTATCGTCTGCCGAATTGGCCGTGAAGGTGACGTTGCTGAGGGTTGGACTTCCGCGACTATACATGCCGCCGCCGTCATCGCCTGCCGAATTTGCCGTGAAGAAGACGGTGGTGAGAGTTGGACTGCTATACCAGCCGCTGTACATGCCGCCGCCGTCTTCGCTTACCGAATTAGCCGTGAAGCTGACGTTTGTGAGGGTTGGATTGCTATCCCTGGAGTTGTACATGCCGCCGCCGTCGTCACCTGCCGAATTGGCCGTGAAGTTGACGCTTGTAAGGGTTGGACTGCTATAGTAGCTGTACATGCCGCCGCCGGTTCTTTGTTCAGATGATTCACCCGTAGCTGCTCCGGCAGTGATGAAGAATCCATCCAATGTCGTCGTTTCGCCAACCCATTTCGTCATGAGCACATGGTAGGCGTCTTCTCCCACAAGATTAGCTGTGGTGGTCAGCACCCCGCGCTCATCCACCAGATCATTGCCGTCGATATCGCCGCTGAGTACAGTGGGATAGGCCTGCCAATCACGTAGAGAGATATCCCCTTCCTGACCAGGTGTGCCGGCGAAACCGCCGTATATGGCGACACCATCAACGAGATTGAATGTGGCGCTGCGTGGGACCACTTCCTCTGTGCGTTGGCTGGGTATGTACCCACCCCGGGCCACCCACATCTGGTCGCCAGCCTGGGCTATGTCCAGCGCCGATTGCAGGCTGGTGAATGCGTCGGTCCAGGAGGAGCCATCGTTGGCCCCTGCCCTCTTGCCTGCATCCACATAAATGGTCCTGTAAACGTAGCTGAATACACCCACACTGTTGTCATCCGGTACCGGAGCGCCCAACGCCGCTGAAACTGAGGCAGTGTTGGTGAAGTTGAAGGGCGAATTGACCTCTGG
>JAAENL010000129.1 GCA_024224435.1 Halieaceae bacterium | reverse complement strand
GGGCCTGCTCGTGAACAGGCCCACTCCTACAGAACATAACAATTTACAGAGCAGGGGATGGTTTACCTGGCCGAAACCAACAAAGATCGGCACATATCAGTATAAGTGTATTCCAATCCTTAAATGAGTCTGAACGGGGTTTGGAGGAATGGGCCTGTAAGATTGATTTAGGCCACTCATTTGTCCTGTTCAGCGGATGATGTTATGTCGTTACTTTGCTCTTTTTCTTTATATTCTAAAACAATTGTTATTGTGGCGCCGCAGGCGATTTGCTTCATCACTGACCTATCACGGCGCAGTGTGGGCAAAGGGTGAATTCGTGTGGTCAAGCGGTGGGCAACAGGGATGTTGTCCATGGGTTGTCCACACATTCCGAAGGAAATTCACGCTTTGTCCACACGCAGACCGTCCACAAATACTGTTGTTGGGGCCCTCGATATTCCAGCACCATTCCAAGCAAGTTGAGACCCAGATATCACCAAGAAGTTAACTGGGTAAGCCGTGGGTGTTTCTGAGAACCTCCCTGTCTGAGTTGATTGACTATATGCGGGATTGAAGAAAATCGGATATCAGCTGCGGTTAGCGGGGAGATCCTTGTTGGCAGATTTTTTATGCTGCTGAGGTGGCGAGGATGTGGGGTCTGGCGTTCGCAAGGAAGGTCCATTGATTTGGAGTGTAATACAGTGATGCTGCAACCGGTCCAGGAGGGCATCGACCAGAGACTTGCGTTGAAACAGTTCATACCAATCCGAGTAGGCCAGATTGGTGGTAATGATCGTGGGAACCTTGCCGTAGCGCATATCCAGTAGTTTGAAAAAGGCATTGACCTGTTCCGATTTCAAGGTCAGATAACCCAGTTCGTCAATCAATAAGACGGCGTATTGGCTCAAGCGATTGAGCACCTTGGTGGTGGTGCGATCGGCCAGGGAGGCATAGAGTTCATCGATAAGATCCTGTGCCTTGTAGAAGCGCCCCCGATGGCCGTTAATCAGCGCTTGGCGCAACAGTCCGAGGGCAAGGCCGGTCTTACCGGTACCCGGTGGGCCGACGAAAACAATATTCTGAGCCCGGCCGATGAAGTCGAGCCCGGCAAGGCTTTTGATCTGGCTGGGGCTGACCGCGGGTTGTTGGTCAAAGGGAAAGGTATCGATACTCCAGTCCCAAGGCAGCTTTGCCTGGCGGATTCGATAGGCCAGCGAGCGTTCCTGGCGGTGGCGATGCTCTTCATTGAGCAAGTCGATAAGCACCTGAGCAACCGGGGTAGCCTCTTTTTCCGCTTGATCCAGGATCCGGTCCAGCACCTCGGCCATCCCATTGAAACGCAGGATGGCCAATAATTGTCGGAGTTTCTCGCGCATCAATCCTCATCTGCCAGGTTAAAAAAATCTCCAGCGACGCTTTCAAGAATGAGCCGTTCCAAACGATTCAGGTCAAACAACCCATATTTGAGGGCCTGTCCCACCGCCTTCAGGAACGCCCCGCAGGGGTAGGAGCGCTGTAACTCCAGGAGTCTGCGCAGCTTGGTGACACCCCGGCCGGGGGAGCGTTTCTTCAACGCCGCCACATACTGGTCCAGGATCGGATCCCGTCCGATGAGTCCCAGCTCTTGAGGGGAAGGTCCACTCGGGGTCCGCCCCCTTTGCAGACTGGCGTGGTGCGCCTTGATAAGGTGGTCGGTGTAACGCTTTCCCAGCAGGCGAGGATGCTCCGCCACCCGTTGTCCGGCACGGTAGACCAACACCTGCACAGGGCGTTTATGCACCTCGACCTGCTTGCCCAACAAGCGTTGCGGAACCGAATAGCGATTGGTATCGAGATGCACGTAGCCCTGGGTGTCCACGACCCGATAATGGATCTGGGTGACGGCGGGGATATGAAGCGGCAATGGCCGCAGGTGTCTTTTCTCCATGACATAGGCGGCTTGGGGACTCATGCCCAGGGAACGTTTCGGTTTTGCGTTGGCGTACTGCTCGCACCAAGCGCGAGCTTGCGCGTTGAGATCCACCCAGTCCCGGAAGCTGCGCCCGGCAAGGAAATTATTTTCCGCATAAGCAAAGGGTCTCTCGACCCGTGCCTTGCGATCGGAATGCATGATGGCGTGGGGGATAAACGCTACCCCAAACAACTCACCGAAGGCCGCCATTTCAGGAGCGATGATCGCACCTGGACCACTGCCGCCGGCAACCAGCACACTGGTATTGTCGATGGTGCAGCGGGGACAGGTCCCATCGAAGAAGCGAAAGGCCTCGGTTAAAAAGGTCTTCGCCTCGAAACGGGTGAAGGCTGGGTAGTACTGGATGAGCAGCATCCGGCTGTAGGCCAGCACCAGGCTCGCGCACTGGGCGATTACCGGTTTATCCCCCAGCACCAACCGATGGGGCGACGTATCGTGCTGCATCTCCTGGCCCGGTTCGAAGTGATAGATGCCGCTGCGACGTTTGGGCTCGCGCAGTTCATGTTCGCGCAGCAAACGGGTCAGGGAGCTGTAGGGGACATCGAGTTGGTACTCGTCTTTGAGGATCTCGCGGATGCGCACGGCGTTGCCCTTGCAGCGCCGATACAGATCCGGCAGCCTTTCAATGATGCCCTGGTGTTGTGGATCTTCCGGTGGCGGCTTGGCCGGTGGCGCTCGTAATGTCCTGCGAACCGTATTGCGCGAGACCTTCAGCGCACGGCTGATCTCACGCAGCGCTCGCCCCTGTTTCTTCAAGGCCAGGATTGCCTCGCGGATCTCATTGGGGATCATGGGTAGAGGTCTTCTCAATACGGCTCTCCAGGCGCTGGAACGGTCCCTTTATCTGAACAAAGTGCTGCACAAGGCGCGCTTTCTCGATCGATTTGGGCGGTGGTGTAAACAGCGTGGGGACTTGCCGAAGCAGCCGGTTTAGGAGCTTTGCGATCACCGCTAGATCTCGACACCAAAGCCCTTCCGGCCCCTCGGCCAACTGCTTAGCATCGGCGGTCTGTTGTTTGCTTTGCAGCGCCTTAAGAAACAGGCCAGGATTTTCTACCATGCGTTCTCGCTGAGCATGGTTGGACTGTTGGTAATGACGGTAGAACTGTTTGAGCTCCCGGGTGGAGAGCGGTTGTTGCTCGAGTCCCGCCAACAAGGTGCTTACATGCTCACTGTTGGCACGCGCCAACGGCGCCAGAATTCTCGTGGCGGCCCACAAAGAGAGCTTTCCCTGGCGGATGCTTTGCAGCAGGTCTTCGGGTAGATCCTTGAACAGACTCAGCCGGCGACTGACCCAGCTGACATCGCGACCGATCTACTGAGCAATCTCACGCAACGAATGCCGAGTCGCCAGCTCCTGGAGTAAGGCCGCCTCTTCGATGACCTCCCAGGCCCGTTCCGGTCCTCGTGCCAAACACAGCAGCAAGGCCTCATCGACACCCCCATCCCAACTATCCACCCAAATGAGATCCTCACCAACCCGGCGCAGGGCCTCCAGACGCCGGTAACCATCGATCAGTACCCAGTGCAAATCATCCTGCTCCTCGGGAACCACGATAACAGGCGTCAATTGGCCGTTACGTTCAATGGAGCGGATCAGGTGATGCAGCCGTTTGGCGTCGTGCAGCCGCTGTGGCGCAAATCGAGGAATCAGTGAATGGATATCCAGGCGCATGATGTTTTCCATGTCCCTACGGTATCCCCAAAACATCCTCTTGCCCATCAAGTCATCTCTTTGCAATCGCCGCTGGCGATGCGTAACCATCGGAAAGTACTTGCATTTTCACCAGGTACTCGTCCATCTTTGCAATCCCTGGACCGGGTACCGGAATCAGTCTGTAAGTCCCTGATTCAACAGCTTTCTTGCCCGGGTACTCGTTCATCTTTGCAATCGCCGCTGGCGATGGAGCGGTATCACTCAGACCCCGGCGCCGGTTCCTTTCACGCTGCTGTTCTCGGTTTTGTGCGCTGTATTCGGGGTGGGCTTGTCGGTAGCTACGCCAATACCGCGGATTGCGCTCACGCCAGCGTTTCTGGGCCGCCGCCTGATTGGCTCGGTAGTCCGGATCTTGCTTGCGCTTGTCTCGCTGCCAGCGCCGACGTCGTTCACCTTGACACGCTGGCTTCGAGCAAAACGCTTGATCCGGAACATTCCGGCATGGGGTAAACAGTTCATCACACGCCGCACATCGTTTTCTGCTCATGGCGAACCTCCTGCAGAGCAGACAATAGGCTCTACATGAAGGGTGTAACCTCAGCAGCTCAATGGCAATTCGATTGGAAATACTACGGTTGAACGGGGTAGGAAAAACTCTGTGACGGGATTAGATGGCAGGAGGCTAACGAAAACCGGGTGGGTCCGTTTCTATGAGTAAAGGTGGGTCAGTTTCTTTGAGCGTTAAGGATGAATGGACAGGTGTCCCAATTTCTACGACACATTTAGAATTGCTGATGGATCGCCGCTGGCCTATCCG
>JAAENL010000128.1 GCA_024224435.1 Halieaceae bacterium | reverse complement strand
GACATTTGTTGTTGGAGAAGATTGCATCAACTGCAAGCACACTGACTGCGTGGAGGTCTGCCCCGTAGACAGGTTTTACGAGGCGCGCAATCTCCTTGTCATACACCCTGATGAATGCATCGACTGCGCTTTGTGTGAGCCGGAATGCCCCGTGGACGCCATTTTTTCGGAGGACGAACTCCCGGAAGACCAAGCTGTTTTTCTAGAACTGAATGCGGAACTGGCCGAAGTATGGCCCTGCATTACCGAGATGAAAGAAGCACCGGCAGACGCAGAGGAGTGGGCCGGTAAGCCCAACAAACTGGCAATGCTGGAGCGCTGACCTTCACCAGTAGATAAGCCCCGGCATGGCAGCATGGCGGGGTTTTTTTTGACCTGCAAGTGGCTCTCACACGCCGCACAACCCTGCTGCTCAGCAGCATCGGCGGGGCCTACACGCCGACCCTAACAGGAGTCAAAACCTATGGATTGGCGCATCCTTTTCGGTCTATCGATCACATCCATATGGATTGGCACCGGCCTCTTCTATCTTATTGCTGTCGTCGGTTCGGGGAATTTTGTACAACTACCTACTGCCGATATAGGCAGCTTTCTCGAGGGGGCTTTCGCACCTCTGGCATTCCTCTGGCTCGTAATAGGGCACTTCATGCAGCAGAAGGAGATCAGCTCCAACACCCGTGCCATCAATCTGCAGGAGCAAAGCGCGCGACGCCTCGAGCTGCACTCCCGACGAGACAGCTATTTTAAGCTACTCAGTCTGGTGCAAAACCAGCTGGGAGCCATCGCAAGCTTTCACTACATGTCGATTTGTGGACCGACAGGCACTGGCGAGATCACCGGCGAGGAGTTTGTTGAGCAACGAACGCTCGCCTCCGGCGGCGATCACGGCTGGTTCATCCGAAAAATGATTGCCCTGGCCATCGGGGAACTCAACAACAGAGCCTGCCTCAACGACATTTTCTTCAGCACATCTATCCGCAAGCGGCACACCGACAACTTTCAGCGCACCTTCAAGAAACTGCTTGATGCGGCGGAGTCTGTCGATACAGACCAGATGATTTGCGACGCGCTGCTCAATGGCTCCGCCGAGGGACTCTTCTATCGCATTATTTTACACGCCAAGGGTGAGCTCATTCTGGACATAGGCGCCCACCCAATACCCACAGATACGCCGGCGCAGTAGTATCAAAACCGAACACCGCGGTTCACCGACAGTATTCAAAGCACGCCAAACCTTCATTACGCCGCGAGGCGGCTCGCAGGTATCCTTCAACCACGGTGGTTCTCAAAAAACTCCAGGACCAGCGGATCGTTATCACGTTCGAGGTACGCAACAGCGAGGCCGTCGCCATAGCGCTTGCTCCATATTGTCTGGTATCCAAACGCCTCCGCTTGCGCCGCCGTAGTTTCGAGATTCTCGACGATAAACCGCAGATGATGCATGCCCTCGCGGCCTGCATCGAGGAATTCCTTATGGGGGCAGCCGCCGGCAACCCATTCAATCAACTCGATCTCCACATCGCCGCTGCTACCAAAGGCAAGACGCATCTCGCACTCTTCTTCACGCCCACGGTAGTCGTACGTCATTGGACCCGGATCCATAGTTGAGAAAGGACCGAAAATTGGGGCGTAAAGGGCTAGCGCGGCTTCCAGATCGCGGACAACAAAACCCACCTGGTTGAGGTCGGGTAAATTAAGTTGCTTGCGAATATCCTCTGCCATGAGTATTACTCCGATAAGTGAAGAAACCAGACACCCAGCATACCCGCGCCGGAGCAGCATGCATTGTTCAATACGGTCATATTATCCAGTGGAGAATGCCGGTTTGATTTATGCTCCGTCAGTGCGACGCCCGGCACGACCGCGAGTACGGGTTGCGGCATCCGCAGGTGAGGGAATTGGTTGGCTTTTAGCCCGCGGCAAGGGCCGCAAGCAACCTGTCGTTAACTGAAGAGAGAGTCGCCGCTGAGGCCCTGGTTTTCCATGATACCGCGCAGGCGTCGCAGCGCCTCCACCTGAATCTGGCGCACACGCTCACGGGTGAGACCAATTTCACGGCCAACCTCTTCCAGGGTGCTGCTCTCATGGCCGCGCAAGCCGAAACGACGCGCCACAACCTCCCGCTGCTTTTCGGAAAGCTCTTCAAGCCAGACGGATATATTGGACTTTATATCCGTGTCCTGCAGCAACTGGGAAGGATCAGACACCTGTATATCGGCGATCATGTCGACCATCGTCGTATCGGAGTCAGAGGCTACCGGTGTATCCATGGAAACGACTCGCTCGTTGAGACGTAGCAGGCGTTTCACATCCGCCACAGGCTTATCAAGCATGTGCGCAATTTCTTCGGCCGTCGGCTCATGGTCGAGTTTCTGGGTCAGCTCACGGGCAGCGCGTAGATAAACATTGAGCTCTTTCACTACATGAATCGGCAGACGAATAGTCCGCGTCTGATTCATGATGGAGCGCTCAATGGTCTGACGAATCCACCAGGTGGCGTAGGTGGAAAACCGGAAGCCCAGCTCAGGATCAAACCTTTCCACGGCCCTGATCAGACCCAGATTCCCCTCCTCGATCAAATCCAGCAGCGTGAGACCGCGGTTGATATAGCGCCGGGAAATTTTAACTACAAGCCGGAGATTGCTCTCTATCATGCGCTTGCGACCCGCCTCGTCCCCCGACAGAGCCAAGCGAGCATAGTGTTTTTCTTCATCGGCAGTCAGTAGCGGGGAGTAACCAATCTCGTTGAGGTACAGCTGGGTAGCATCCAGCACTTTCTCCGGCTTACGCGGGATATCGGAGATGGCACCGGCAAGATCGTCGGCGCCCTTGACCGCTTGGGTTTTCGTTTTGCTGGACTTGCTGCCATCGGGTTGGGAGGAACTGCGCTTTTGCGTTGTTTTGGATGCAGTTTTTACCTGCACCGCTTGAGGCGCCCGAGCGCTTGTTTTGCGTTTGATTTTTTCGGAAGAAGTGGCGGTTTTACTCGCAACTTTGGCATCCTTTGCTGCTTTCGCTGATTTCGAAATCCTTTTCGAACCTGCAGTCGTCGATTCCATGCACAATACCTATTCTTTTTATTCCGCGAACATGCATACCTTCGCTTGTGCGGTCGATCAGACTAACCCAGAAAGATTGAAAAATGCAATCCCCGGAGAGGCTCGCTAAAAAGCTAGTTATTGCTATTTTACAGGCGGCGCCACCCGCTTACATCGTGCACCAAATGAGTCGCCGTTAACGTCGCGGCAATACCCTTTGCGGGTCAATCGGCTTCCCCTCACGACGTATCTCGAAATGTAGTTTCACAGAATCTGTACCGGAACTCCCCTTTTCAGCAATAGTTTGCCCAGCTGACACCATGTCACCCTCCGCAGCAAGGAGTCGATCATTGTGTCCATAGGCGCTGAGGTATTGCTCGTTGTGCTTCACGATTAACAACTCGCCGAAGCCCACGATACCGGTTCCCGCATAGACAACCTTGCCCGGCGCCACTGCGACCACCGGGTCGCCCCGGCTTCCACCGATATCGATGCCCTTGTGCACACTGCCTGAATAGCCGCGAGTCACGGGGCCCGATGCCGGCCAGCGCCAGGACTTTACCTTACCCAGTGTTACTCCCCCTTGGGTGACTTTTTTTGGCGCGGCAGAACCGGGTTTGACCACAGGCGGTGTGGCCGGTGGTGACGCTGCTGCGGGCTTTTTGGCCGACACCCCCGGTGCATTGGCCATCACGACAGCGGGCACGGGCGCAACAGGTACGGGCGGAGAAACTCCTCGCCCAACCGCTTTTTCCTCATTTTTGATGACTGCAGGAACAGGTTCTGCAAGGGGCACAACTGCGGCTTCCGCCAGTTGGATGTACTGCCCCGGATAAATCGTGTAAGGGACGGTAATACCGTTAGCCGCAGCCACCTTGCGGTAGTCCAGCCCGTAACTGAACGCAATGGAGTAGAGAGTATCGCCCCGCTTTACCCTGTAATCAGGACGCGCAGCCTGCGCGACCCTGTCCTCGATCGGGGCTCGCGGAGGCGTCGCACACGCAACCAGCGCGGCGAGCAAAAATCCTAATAAACCGCGTGTAAGCAACGCCCTTCCCCGTCCGTCATCCACCCGCCGGTGACGAGCCCCAGCGTGCGTGGACAATCCAGACAACCGCAAAACCCACCACCATTAGGCTAAGACACAGCAGCAACTGTGGATCCTGCCCGGTATACACTTCGAAATCTGCTGGCATCACAGGCAGTTGCTGTGCCGGTTTCAATTCACCATTACTGCGCTCTATCCATACCAGCACTCGCTTCCAGGGCCAAACTACAGCGAGTGAGCCAAACAGGAAACCCGTCAGCACCGCCATCGTGGCTTGCTGGAAACGTTCCAGCAGCCAATGCAAAAGTCGGGAAAAGCACATCAGGCCACAGATAGCCCCAACCATGAACACGAGGATAAAAGTCAGGTCAAGGCTCTTGATGGCGAGCAGTACCGCGTTGTACATCCCGAGCAATACGAGAATGAAACTGCCGGAAATGCCAGGCAGTATCATGGCGCAGATAGCGAGAAAAGCCGCCAGAAATACACCCCCATACCCCATCTCAAGACCTACCGAAGACGACAGGGCAATCGACAGCGCTATCGCGGTACCCACCACCAAACAGAGCATGCGCACCGGGCGCCACTGCTGCACCGATTGCAGCAAAACAAGTGCAGAGGCGAGGATCAAACCAAAGAAAAATGCCCAAAGGGGCACCGGGTAGTGTGTCAGTATCCATGACACCAGTTGCGCCAGGGAAAAAATACTGGTCACAACACCCAGCAGGAGCGGCAGAAGAAAATGGCCGTTCACCTGCGCCCACGCACCGGCGATATCGAGACTCAAGACCTTCCGAAAAAACGCAATATTCACCGAGCGAATACTGTCGAGCAGGGTGTCGTAAATGCCTGTTATAAACGCTACCGTGCCGCCAGAAACGCCCGGCACGATATCAGCGGCGCCCATGAGCAGGCCGCGCAGGAATACCCCGGCGACACCCATGGCCTAGCGCTCCTTGCCGGGTAGTAGGGGAACAAAGTACACCGATTCCACTACTTCTGTTTCATAACCCGAGGCGGAGCGGGTTACGATCTGAAGATCTTGAATATCGCCGCCCACCGGCAGCACCATTCGGCCACCGACAGCGAGTTGCGAAAGCAATTCCTCGGGAATGCGTTGCGGTGCTGCAGTAACGACAATGCCATCGTAGGGCCCATATTCGGGCCACCCCATACATCCGTCAGCATGTTCAAACAGCACGTTGCGCAAACGCAGCTGGCGCAACCGCTGGCGGGCCTTTTGCTGCAGCGGCTTGATACGCTCTACGCTGTATACCTCTCCCACCAGTTGGGCCAGCACCGCTGTCTGATACCCGGAGCCGGTGCCGATTTCCAGCACGCGCTGGCGCGGCCCAGACGCCATCAGCAGCTCCGTCATGCGGGCTACCACGTAGGGCTGGGAAAGGGTTTGCTGATGACCGATAGGCAGGGCCACATCTTCATAGGCCCGATGCGCCATCGCCTCATCCAAAAAAAGATGACGCGGTGTTGTTCGCATCACATCCAGTACAACCGAATCCTTGATGCCTTGGTCAAGCAAGCGCTGGGCGAGACGCTCCCGTGTCCGTCGAGAGGTCATACCAATGCCGTGCAAATCCATCCTGTCCACTACCCCGTTCAATGTTCTTTGACCGCCCCGTTCTTGTATAGCAAACACTCCGCCAGCAGCGCCGTTGCGTAACCACCGGCGACCAGGTCAAAGCCCAAATGCAGACTACCATCATCACAAAACTGCCAGGAAAAGTCATCCGGCAAGAGACGAGTTGATCGCCAGGCAAGAGTGAGTCCGGCCTCTGTCAGGAACTCGCAGACCGCCCTAGCCTCTTCGTTCATCCCTGTTAATAGCTTCCCGCCGTCACCGCTAACCTGCCCCCAGAGCGGCAGGCCCGGGCTCAGGTCGCCCGCCGCAGCGCGCGATACGATATCCTCGGTCACCGTATCGCAACCGAAGTGGCTACGGGACCCGCGCAGCATACACCTGTCACCCGGACGCACCAGATTCCAGTCGCCTTGTCGGACGCGCTCGGCCAACACACCGTTGAATACCCAGGCGCGCAGGGCAGACAGATAGAGACTGCGTCGGTCACGACTCACCCGGCGCCCTCGGCGCATCCATTCCCGGGCCTGGCGCAAAGTAGAACCATTGCGACCAAAACGCTGCTCGCCGAAATAATTAGGGACGCCCTCTTCCCGCACCGCCCGCAGCCGTTTCTCCAGCGCCGAGTTGTCCGCATCAAGGTCCCGCAGCACCAGAGAGAATTTGTTAGCCTGATGCACGCCCCGCCGCAGCTTGCGACGGTGCCAACCTTTTGCCAACACCTCGACGCCGGTGCCTGCTTCGAGCCGCGACCAATCTGGTTCTGTTCGGCCCGCAAGGCCGATACTAAACCACTGTTCCGTGACCGCGTTACGGTCCTTCATGCCGCAATGCCCGATCGCTACCGGTGATACGGCCGCGATGTCGGCGATCAACTCGCGCAGCTCAGAGGTCGTCAGATTGCGTTTACGCAGGTAGAGAAAACAATGCTCCCCAGCGCCCGAAGGGGAAAAACCCAGTTGCTCGCGAACCAGGAAATCTTCCGGGCACTGGCGAATGGTCGCGGTGCCGAGCGCGGGACCCCGGGCCCGGGGCCAAGTGTCATTCACAGCGCCGCCGACTCCAACAGGACAACCGCGTGAGCGGCAATACCTTCCTCCCGGCCCGTGAAACCCAACTTTTCGGTAGTTGTCGCTTTCACATTGACACGCTCGGGAAGACAGGACAGGTCGGCAGCAAGGTTGGCACAAATCGCACGCACATGAGGTGCCATTTTGGGCGCCTCGAGAACAAGTGTGACGTCCAGGTTTGCCAGCATCCAGCCACTGTCTTGCACCCGCTGCATTACCTCGCGTAGAAGAATGCGACTGTCAACACCAGCGTTAGCACTGTCGGTATCAGGAAAATGTCGGCCGATATCGCCCTGACCAATCGCACCCAGCAAGGCGTCGCAAACCGCATGAATCAGCACATCACCATCTGAGTGAGCCAACAACCCGCGGTGGTGGGCAATAGTGACCCCGCCGAGCACCACGGCGTCACCGGGCCCGAAGCGGTGCACATCGTAACCGTGTC
>JAAENL010000127.1 GCA_024224435.1 Halieaceae bacterium | reverse complement strand
GACGCTACTAGCGCTGCTTCTATTAGTGAGGGTCAGGCAAAAAATAGGCGGCGCGTGAGCGATGCGAGCCTCTTAGTATGACGAACTATGGGCTAACGAAAAAAAAGATTCACTACTTCGGTCCTGACACACTCGCTACAGATTGGAACCAACTTCATTGTAAACGGCAGCGTCCAAACCAAGCGTACCGATTCTATAATCTTCGGAAGTTGGTATCACCACTGTGTCACTGTCAAAGCTCCCATCGAGCACGGAAACTTCATAGCGCAGAAGAGTCCGTGAAAAGTATTCTGCAGCTAAGACTCGATCAATTCTGATCAGGGTGCCAATGCTCAATGACTTAGAGAATACGACTTCTGGCCCGGCAATAGCCTCAGACCTAAGCTCGATATAATCCACTGGCCCCTCTGGATTTAGGCTTTCGTTGATGCCATAGGCTATCAGTGGCATCCTGGCTTCCAGTCGCTTTCCGACGATACTGTTGTACGGAGTCATCTCGCTTTTATCTTCATACCGCGCCTGGCATCCAGCTAGAGCAAACATGATGATCGTTAAAAAAATAAGCCAACTATGCGCGACAGAGACCGGGCTAATTACATTCATTACTTTTGCCGTGTAACGAGGCAGGGTCTGGCAAAAAACCGGGCAGACCGAGTGAATGGTATACCTCTCTCCACAGTGCTGCCGTATAAGCAGCTGGCATAGTGGGTATATTCGCCATTTGGTCGGGCCAATCTTTTTCATTCTTCAAGTAATCAACCAATGCATCATGGTAGGTTGCGAACGTATGTCCGGCTGGAACATAGTCGTCTATATAACCGCCGTGAAAATCAGAATTCCCCGAGTATCCTGGCGCCACAAGAGGGCTCCCCAGTCTACCGGCATTATAGGGATGGCCCGACGGACGATACCAATCGAGACCAAATGGATCTACGTTACCTAAAGGATTGCTGGCCGCATAGGCATAGGTATTCAGCCCGCCTCGCAGTCCAGTGGGATCAGACTGAATATATCGTCCAAGACCCGGGTCATAATTCCTGAAGTAGTTGTAGTTTAAAGCGGACTCGATGTCATAGTGCTGCCCCGCGAACCGTCGGTGGTTGGTGACGACTTCTACCTCCACGTCCACCCTGCCAAAGGGCATCATCCGACCCTTCCACACAACATCTCGATTAGCGTCGGTAATCATCTGCGGGGTACCCAGATGATCGTTATGCATATAATACAGTTCCAGCGCCGCCTGCACGGGTACCGACAGTAACCCTGAAACAATGAGCGCAAAGGTACAACGCATGTTCACCATCCCTGTGAACCTCTGTTCAATATTCTTGTTGCCGTGAGCTAGCGTAAAGGGCAGCCCGATGGATACAGTTTAGACCTTTGCGCCCCGCCGACAATGACTAAACTCTGCCAAATGCGGTCGATCGACCCAGTGGCGCACGATGATTGTAGAGATGCGAATTGGTCCTATGACCTTTAGATGATTCGGTAATATACTGTTTGCCTCCCGCAGCCCAGGAACAACGATATGACCGACAAAGCATTGTGTATTGGCGGTGCCAGCGGGTTCTGGGGGGATGCAGCCCGGGCAACCTCCCAATTGCTTAGCGTTGATAGTCTGGACTACCTTGTCTATGACTACCTCGCTGAAGTCACCATGTCCATTATGGCCAGGGGGCGCGCCAAGGACGACAGCCGCGGTTACGCGATAGATTTTGTCACCGCGGCAATGAAACCCAACCTTGCCGCGATTGCTCAACGAGGCATCAAGGTGGTCTCCAATGCGGGTGGCGTGAACCCCCAAGCATGCGCCGCAGCGCTGTGCGCCGAAATCGAGGAACAGGGACTAAACCTCGCCGTGGCCTGTATTACCGGTGACGACCTCCTCACCATGAAAGAGGAGCTTGCGGCAAGCGGCGTTGCTGAAATGTTCAGCGGAGCCGCGTTTCCCGCCACTGACTCAGTACTGAGTATCAATGCCTACCTCGGCGCCTTTCCTGTAGCCCGCGCGCTGCAAATGGGCGCTGACATTGTTATCACCGGTCGTTGTGTCGACAGTGCGGTCACCCTGGGTGCCTGCATACACGCCTTTGGCTGGGACCACAGCGACTATGATTTACTCGCCATGGGATCACTGGCTGGTCACATACTGGAATGCGGCACGCAGGCCACCGGAGGTAACTTCACTGACTGGGAGCAGGTCTCGGACTTGGCCACCATGGGTTATCCGATAGCAGAGGTGTCCGCGGATGGAAGCTTTGTGGTCACCAAACCTCCGCAAACGGGCGGTCTCGTCAATACAGGTACGGTAAGCGAGCAGATGCTTTACGAGATTGGCGACCCACAAGCCTACGTCCTGCCGGACGTGACCTGCGATTTTTCTACTGCCACGCTTGAACAAATAGGAGAGCACAGGGTCAGGGTAAGCGGAGCCACGGGGCGCACTGCACCAAATACATACAAGGTAAGTTGCACCTATGCAGATGCATTCCGCGGAGGCACCTATCTCTCCTATTACGGCCTGGAGGCCGACAAAAAAGCGCGGGTACTCGGTGAAGCAATATTTCAAGCTGCCCGCAACCACTTCAAGGCGGCGGGACTACCCGATTTCATCGAAACCAGCGTCGAGGTAATAGGTACGGAAAGCCAATTCGGTGACTTCAGCACCGTCGACAGTACCCGCGAAGTCGTAATGAAGGTCGCTGCAAAACATTCTTTACGAGCCGGCATAGGTATTTTATTAAAAGAAGCGGTGGGGCTGGCACTGGCAGCGCCGCCCGGTCTGTCCGGTTTTGCTGGCAGCCGACCAGCACCTTCCCCGGTCGTACGTTTGTTCTCCTTCGCCATCGCTAAAGCAGAGCTCAGGGTACAGATTGCGCTGGGCGACCACATTGAAAATTGTAGCGAAGGCGGTGGTCAAGCACTGGATATCACCGCCATACCGCGGCCCGAGTATCCCACTGCCGGAAAAATCAAAGGCGCGGTAGATGTCCCTCTTGTCAAACTGGCCTGGGGCCGCAGCGGTGATAAAGGCAACAAAGCAAACATAGGAATCATTGCGCGCAAGCCCGAGTATCTTCCTTACATCTGCGCTTCTATCACCGAGTCCGTAGTGCAGCAGCGCTTCGCCCACTTCCTTGAAAACTCTGATACTAAAAATGTCGAGCGCTTCCTGCTACCAGGCTCAAGTGCACTCAATTTTCTTCTGCACGATGTACTTGGCGGCGGCGGCGTGGCCAGCATTCGCAACGACCCACAGGGCAAAGGTTATGCACAGTTGCTGCTATCCTGCCCCGTCACAATTGCGAGCTCTATCGCGGAGTCTCTTTCATGACAGCGTTCACAACAAAAATTAAGGTCACTTCCGAAAGTTTCAGCAGAAACAGAGCCGATATGCTCGCGCTTATTGAGCGCCTCGAAACACTCAACGCCCGCGGCGCAATAATCTCTGAAAAACGACGCCCTCGATTCGAGGCGCGAGGCCAACTTTCGCCGCGCGAGCGCATCGCGCGACTGCTAGACCCGGGCATGCCATTTCTTTCGGTAGGCAACCTGGCAGGCTATCTGCTGGACACGCAAGATTCGGATAAATCCATTGCCGGATCTACCATTATCGCCGGGATCGGCTTCGTTGGCGGCACGCGCTGCGTCGTCGTGGTAGATGACAGCGGCATTATGGCGGGCTCACTGACCGAAGCCGGCGCGTATCGCGTGCGGCGCAGTGAAGAAATCGCGTTACAACAGAAGCTCCCATTCATTCATCTGGTTGAAAGTGCTGGCGGCGACCTGGTCAACTACACAGTAGAAAATTTCTTGCTGGGGGGTGCCTTGTTTGGGAATCTTGCTAAATTGAGCAAGGCGGGCATTCCCGTAATTTCCATTCTGCACGGCTCCTCTACCGCTGGTGGTGCCTACATGCCCGGGTTGAGCGACTACGTAATTGCAGTAAGGGATAACGGCCGCGCATTTCTAGCTGGCCCACCACTGCTAAAGGCCGCGACGGGGGAGATCGCAACAGAAGAAGAACTGGGCGGAGCATCGATGCACGCCAGCGTCTCTGGCTTGGCAGAATACTTGACGGAGAACGACGGAGAGGCGGTTCAGGTTTGCCGCGAACTGGTGGGGCGTCTTGACTGGAATCGCAACACGTCGAAACCACCCCTACGTCACTATAGCGACCCGCTTTATGACAGCGACGAGCTCGCCGGAGTGATCCCTTGTGATTACCGACAGCCCTACGACATGCGCGAACTGCTGGCGCGCGTGGTAGACGGGTCTGACATGATGGAGTTCAAAGCACGCTATGGTGTGGCCACAATCTGCACGCATGCCAGCATATTTGGCATGCCTTGCGGGATCCTGGGCAACAACGGGCCAATTGACCCTGCCGGAGCAACCAAGGCAACCCAGTTCCTGCAGCTGTGCGATCAATCAGACTTGCCAGTGATATTTTTACAGAACACTACGGGTTATATCGTGGGCACTCAATCCGAACGCGCCGGCATGATCAAGCACGGCTCAAAAATGATTCAAGCCGTACAAAATATCGAGGTGCCACGTATCACCCTGATGACAGGGGCGAGTTTCGGGGCTGGAAACTACGGCATGTGTGGCCGCAATTTTGATCCGGATTTTCTCTACACCTACCCCAATGCACAGACGGGGGTAATGGGCGGCGAACAAGCGGCGAAGACCATGTCAGAGGTTGCTCGCGCCAAAGCCGCGGCACAGGATCAGGCCGCAGACGAGGAAGCGCTGAAGAAACAAGAAGCATTTCTTGCCGATGTATTTGACAGTCAAGCAAGCGCCTTCTACACCTCCGGACACATGCAGGACGACGGTATGATAGACCCCCGAGATACTCGCAACACTTTGGGCTTCCTGATGGAAACGGTCTGGGAATCACGTCACCGCACACCGAGGCCAAATAGCTTCGGCGTCGCGCGGATGTAACAGTTACGGCCATAAGGAAACGGAGAATACGCGATGCCGAGTCTACCCCATACCCGAAACCTGCTGCTGGAGCATGAGAGCAGCGTGCTCACGATTTGGCTCAATCGGCCCGAGGTAAAGAACGCACTGGTGGACGAAATGGTGGAAGAACTCCACGCCGTATTGGACGCAGCCCGGTCGAATAGCGATATACGCACGCTGGTCATTCGGGGAAAGGGTGGCGTATTTTGCGCCGGTGGCGATATAAAGGCGTTCAAATCGGGTCTGCAGGACGCGCCCCCAAGCGCCGGTGATGTGGCAAAAGCAAACCGGATGTTCGGCGACCTGATGATAAAACTGAACGAGCAGCCGCAAACGGTGATCATGCTGGTGGAAGGCGCCGCCATCGGCGGCGGCCTCGGCCTTTGCTGCGCGGGAGATGTCACCATCGTAACCCGGAATGCAAAATTTCGACTCTCTGAAACCAGTCTCGGCATACCGCCTGCCCAGATTGCGCCCTTTGTCACCGAACGTGTAGGGCTCACGACAGCGCGACGACTCATGCTCACCGGCGCTCGTTTCGAGGGCACAGATGCCGTCCAGTTCGGTATCGGACACCTGGTCGCAGATGACACCGCAGACATGGAGAGAATCTGCGACGAAGTGCTCGCGCAAATAGCATTGTGCGCACCTGGCGCAAATGCTGTGACCAAAGAGATCATATTTGAATCTACCCGGCAACCGAGGTCTCACGTGCTGGATTTCGCGGCTCGGGGTTTCGCCGACTGCATGCTCAGCGAAGAGGGCCGGGAGGGTGTCTCGGCTTTCATTGAAAAACGTAAACCGAGGTGGGCCGATGAGTAAATCTGTTAATCGCTTTACCAGCGTTCTAGTCGCCAACCGCGGGGAAATCGCGTGCCGTGTAATTCGTTCGGCGCGAGAACAGGGGTATCGCACCATCGCCGTATACTCCGATGTAGATGCGGGCGCGCCCCATGTAGTGATGGCAGACGATGCGATCCTGATCGGGCCCGGACCGGCAAACGAATCCTATCTCCTGACCGACAACATACTAGCGGCAGCGAGCATCAGCGGGGCGGGAGCTATCCATCCGGGGTACGGGTTTTTAAGCGAAAACGCGATGTTCGCTGCGGCCTGTGAAGCGGCTGGGCTCGTCTTTATCGGACCGAACGCGGAGGCAATTCGCGTCATGGGTAATAAGGCAGAGGCCAAGCGCCGCATGATCGCAGCCGGTGTACCTTGTGTACCCGGTTACGAGGGCGAACGACAAGACAATGATCGATTGCTGGCAGAGGGGTCGAAAATTGATCTGCCCTTAATGGTAAAAGCCGCCGCAGGGGGGGGCGGACGCGGCATGCGATTGGTCGAGCATAGGGACGAAATGGATCGCGCGATCGAACTGGCTCGCGCGGAAGCACTCTCCGCCTTCGGGAACGATGAACTCATTCTGGAAAAAGCAATTGTGCGGCCACGCCACGTGGAGATACAAGTATTTGGTGATAGCGAAGGTAATATCGTTCACCTCGGAGAGCGGGACTGCTCCGTGCAGCGCCGTCACCAGAAAGTAGTGGAAGAAGCTCCCTGCCCTGTCATGACTGACAGTCTGCGCGAGGCAATGGGTGCCGCGGCCGTTGCTGCCGCTAGCAGTATCAACTACCAAGGGGCAGGCACCGTGGAGTTTTTACTCGACGAACACGGCGCTTTTTATTTTTTAGAGATGAACACACGACTGCAAGTCGAACACCCGGTTACCGAATTGATTACAGGACGAGATCTAGTCGCCCTGCAATTACAAGTTGCACAAGGTGAACCGCTGGGGTTTTCGCAGTCCGACGTCACACTGTCCGGACACGCAATCGAAGTACGACTTTATACTGAAGATCCTGCTCAGGAATTCTTGCCCACGGCAGGTCCGGTGGCGCTGTGGTCGCCCCCCTCCGGCACAGGAATACGCGTTGACGATGGCATACGCAGTGGGCAGGATATCTCCTCTTTTTACGATCCCATGGTGGCGAAAATTATAGCCACAGGGCCCAATCGCGAGACTGCGCGCCTTCGCCTTGTGGAAGCCCTCCGAAATACCGCCTTGTTCGGGCCAACGCACAACCGGGATTTTCTGCTAGCCTGCCTGGAAAAGCCACGCTTCGCTGCAGGGCAGGCTACTACCGCTTTCATCGACGAGGAGTTTACAAAGGATGAGCTGATCGCTCGTCCTCCCTCCCTGGCGGAGAGTGCGGCCGCCGCGGTGCTGGAGGTCGAATTACAGTTCCGCGAGTTACATGATCGTAGCGTAATGGTAGCGCCGCAATTGCGCGACTGGTCCAGTGCCAGCCCGCTGGTTTACCGCAAACACTATCAGCACGGCGAACAACATCATGACTTGTCCATCACTCCTCTGGGTCAACAGTGCTACCAGGTGACCAGTAATGGGGAAAAAGTATTAATTACTTTGTTGTCTGTTGGAGAGACACACTCGGATGTACTCATCGATAATCGGCGCCATGCCTTACGTTATTATCGAGCAGACGAAACCTGCTTGTACGTTTCTATTGAGGGGCGCACAGCGGCTTACCGGGATTTGATCCAAGTGAAGGCAAGCGAGGATACCGCCGGTGGCAGCGGCAACGTCGTCGCTCCCATGCATGGCATGCTGCTGGAACTGCGGGTCGATGTCGGTGACAAGGTTAGCGTTGGCCAGCCGCTCGCCATTCTGGAGGCCATGAAAATGCACTACGAGATTGCCGCGGAGGTGGCCGGTAATGTCAGCCGGGTTGCGATTGCCGCCGGCACGCAGGTATCGATCGATGAACTGCTGATAGAGATCGACGTCGACCCGTCGTAACAGCGCATCAGGGTCAGACCCGCAAACAGGAAAACGGTCAGTTTTTAACGTTGAAAATTCAATTCGACGGACGTTCCCGCGGGGTCAGTCACAAAGATCTGCAGCTGGTTCACCTCCTCCGAGGCCAACTCAACATAGGGTATGCTGTGTTTTGTTAACCGCGCACGTACATCCTGCAGGTCATTACAACGCAGGGCCACATGGTCGAAATAACCGGCCTTTTTTCTGCAGCGACCCGGATCCTCAACGAGGTGCAGGATTGGCTCGTCTCCCGCATAAAGCCAGTATCCTCCGATACCGCCAAATTCAGGACGGAAGCCTTTTTCAAGTCCTAGCACCTTGTAATAGAAGTCCACAACAACATCCAGCACCTCCCGAGGAGCAGCGAGACTATAGTGATGAATGCGAACAGTATCTGCGGTCATTGTGTTTTCTCGGAGGCAAGTTTTACCAAACAAGTCAGCAACGGGACAACGGGCGCCATTACCGCAAAGTCACTCGTGGTCCTGAAAAATCTATAAAATGCCCGCAAGTGACAGCCGCTACCTACCAAATCCATCAATATACCTGCAAACATATAGTGGTGCCGTTGAGCATACAGTGATTCCCGTCGCTTGGCGGCAGGCTTTGTCACTCTTGTAGCAAATCTCCCTAAGTTACTGATTTTGCAGCTCGCTTTCGGGGCAGTTGGTTAGACTGCCGAAATAGTGCTTGAAGACAATACGTTCGACAGGATAACTTCTTATGCGCGGCAGGTCTTGTTTCACGATAATCTCATCCCGGCCAGTCGTGGAGCTTTGTTATGCGTAAAACCCTTCAAGCAGTTATCGGCGCTGGTTTCATCTCGCTGCTTGGCTGCGGCGATACAGCCACCGATGCTATAGGCGGCCCCGTGGCCATGCGCCGCCTCACTGCGGAACAATATACCAATGTCATCACGGATACCTTTGGTCCGGCTATCGATGTAGCGGGACGCTTTGAGCCAGAGAGTCGCCGCAACGGCCTCAATGCTTTGGGTGCCTCGCTTGTCTCAGTGACACCCAGTGGCTTTGAGCAGTATGAGGCCATGGCGCGCAACATTGCCGGGCAGGTCACATCACCTGACAACCGTAGCACCATCCTGCCCTGCCAGCCGCAGTCCCTCGAAGCTGCCGATGAGGCCTGCACCCGTCAGGTCATGGAGGTTTTAGGGCGCGGCTTGTTGCGGCGCACCTTGACCGACGCAGACCTCGATGGCCGCCTGCAAGCGGCGAACCGAGTAGCGAACAATCAGCAGGACTTTTACGCGGGTCTGCGGCTGGCGCTGGCGAGCCTGATGGTCGCGCCAGAGTTCTTGTTTCGCGTAGAAGTCGCCCTGCCTGCTCCATTGCCGGAACAACCCGCTCGGCTGGCCCTGACCGAGCTGAGCCTGGCTTCACGGCTCAGCTACTTTCTCTGGAACAGGGGACCGGACGAGGAATTACTTTCAGCCGCGGAGCGTGGCGAGTTGAGCGATCCCGCAGTTCTATCGGCGCAGGTTGATCGCATGCTCTCATCACCATACCTATCTGGTGGCACACGCGCTTATTTTGAGGACGTGTTTACTTTTGATCTGTTCGACGAACTCGATAAGGATGTCACCCGCTACCCAATGTTCAGCAGAGCAGTGGCGGCAGATGCCCGCGAGCAGACTCTGCGTTTTGTGACGGAAAAACTCATAGATCAGCGGGCCGACTACCGCACCCTTTTTACATCACGGTCGCTGCCAATGACTCGCTCACTGGGACCTATTTACGGCGTACCGGTCCGCAGCGTCGAGGGCTGGGAAGACACTAACCTTCCTCCGGGTAGCTCCCGCGCCGGCTTGCTGTCACACGCCAGCTTTGCCATGTTGTACGCACATCCGGGGCGCAGTTCACCTACGCTGCGCGGCGTATTTATGCGCGAAGCCCTGTTGTGCCAAACGATTCCCGAGGCACCCGCAGACGTAGATTTCACCCAGTTTGTGCAGGACGAGGCCACAGTACACAAGACAGCACGAGATCGGCTGGGCGTTCATTCGACCCAGTCCAGTTGCAGAAAATGTCATGTATTGACCGATCCTATCGGTTTGGGTCTGGAAAATTTTGATGCCATTGGCAAATTCCGCTCGCAGGAAAATAGTGCGCCTATCGACAGCAGCGGTGATTTCGATGGCGTATTATTCACTGACGCTGCGGGGCTGGGCCAGGCATTTGCCGACAGCGAGCTGGTGGGTGCCTGTCTGGTACAAAATCTGTACCGTTATGCGGTGGGCCGCGAGCAAACGAATGCAGAACGCCCGTTACTGCGGTATCTCGAAAACAATTTTGTCGAGAACGGTCACCAGCTGCCGGCCCTTATGCGCAGTATCGCTACGAGCGAGGCATTTCGCACTGCTACGGGGCCAGCGGCCTCCACCGCCCGCCGTAACAACAACCTATCGACACATATAACCGCCGATCGCGACCGGGGTAACGCCTCATGAAACGTCATGGAATCAACAAAGGCATTGACCGACGGAAATTTTTACGCGGCACTCTGGGCGGCGCAGCGGTTTCCATCGGCCTGCCCTTTCTCGATGTATTCCTTAATACTAATGGCGATGCAATGGCCGCAACAGGCGCCCCGCTTCCCAGACGTTTTGGTACCTGGTTTTTCGGCTGCGGAATGAACCCATCGCGCTGGGATCCGTCGACAGAAGGCACCGACTGGACGCTTACGCCTGAGTTGATGCCGATCGAACCCATGCGGGAGCACATGAACATCTTGAGCGGTTACAGTGTATTACTCAGCGGTGAGGCCAACCAGGTGCATCGCACAGGTGTTTTCGGTTCATTGTGTGGCGGTGCGCCCAAGTCTACTGACAGTGTAGAAGGGCCTACCCTGGACGTGCTGATCTCTGACGCTGTAGGCACCCGTACCCGCTTTCGCTCCCTGGAGATGGCGGCAACCGGAAACCCACGGCACAGTAACAGTCTTCGCGACGCCAGCAATATCAATCCTGCAGAGACCAGTGCGCTTGGGCTTTATACCCGTATCTTCGGCACGGGTTTTGCAGACCCAAACGCGGCAGAGTTTACCCCCGATCCGAGCGTTCTGCTGCGTAAAAGTGCACTTTCGATCGTTACCGAAGACCGCAAAAGGCTGGAACGGCAGCTGGGTCATAATGATCGTGCTCGTCTTGATCAGTACTTCACTGCTCTGCGACAACTGGAGCAGCAGCTTGTTCTGCAACTGAAAAAGCCGCCGCCCCTCGAAGCATGCAGCATACCCGAGGCGCCGGTAGACCTGCCGGCGGATACGGAGATAGACAATGTGATGGGTAACCATACACTGATGGCCCAGGTTCTCGCACTCGCGTTGGCCTGTGACCAGACTCGGGTATTTAATATGCAATTTTCCGATCGCGCATCAAGCTTGCGTATGCCAGGTACAACGGATACGCACCATACGCTCACTCATGAGCAGCCCCGCGCCCCCATCCTGGGATATCAGCCCAAGGCTACTGTATTCGTGCAGAAAAGCATGGAGGCCCCGACCCAGTTTGCGCAAATACTGCATGACGTACCCGAGGGTGACGGCACATTGCT
>JAAENL010000126.1 GCA_024224435.1 Halieaceae bacterium | reverse complement strand
TGAACTCCAGTCCTCCGGAGGGCGCGTTGTGCCATTCCTGCCTGGACAGCAAACTGGGTCCCGCAACAGCCTGCGGTGCGAGCTCGCGGATGCGAATCCGGCGCCAATGAATGACACCCTGTTTACCAGAATGCAACTGCAGGGCGATAAACCCTTCAGAACTGAGCCCGTCGACGATGTCCGACACGGGGATGCCGTTTATCCAGGTCCTGAGATGCGCGCCGCGAGCCTCGATTTCGACATCATTCCACTCGTCTTCACGCAGTGCGCCGCGGACGTCGGCCAGTTTATCGGGTTTTGCCAACCAGCCACGGCGGGCCTCGTCGTAAATCCCGCCACTCCACGAACGCCCTGAAGGATCGAGTTCATACTGGTAGCCGTAGACGCGTCCGTTATCGTCACGCTGAGCCGAACGAAACTGAATGCCGGAGTTACCCTGTTCCTCCCAGCGCACCTGCAGGCGCAAGGAGAAGTCACGGTAGTTTTTTTGTGTGCGCAGGAATGTATTCTTCCCAGGGCTATTGCGCCCCACGATAGCATTATCATCGACCGCAAAATGGGCAGCGCCGCCGACGCTTCGCCAGCCATCAAGCGACTCTCCGTCAAACAGGTAAGCGTAGCCCTCCTCCAACTGGAACGGCTCAGCAGACGGTCGCAACTGAGTCAGATAGAAAACACCAACGACCAATGTCACTAATACAAGAGCAACAATCTTCTTCATAAAAACGCCGGCGGTCACACCCCGCAAATGCGCGAGAGGAGCGACACGTTTACCTTGTCACGTGGGGAGCGCTTAAAAGCCCTCAACCTGATGTACCTGTTTCCAAATCAGGCCTGGCGCCAAGCGGCGCATGATTGCTCCTATTTTCGCATCTCGCGTGGGATAAACAAAAAATTTGCCCTTATCCAAACAAGACTCGATGGCATCGATAACAACAGATGGTGCAATTGGCTCACTCTGGTCTTCCAGCATCTTGGGCCAGGCTGTTTCACGACCCTGCTTTAACAGCGGGGTCGCCACCGCCGGCGGACAAACACAGGCGAAGCGAATGCCTGAGTCGCGATGCTCGTGGTACAGCGTTTCAGTAAAGGCTCGCACGGCGAACTTGGTCGCCGTATAAGCGCCCGTCAACAGCATCGGAATAATACCGGCCATGGACGCAAAGCTAACAAAGTCACCCCTGCCCCTCTCCAGCATACCGGGCAGAACCGCCTGTGTAATGTTAACCAGACCACCGTAGTTGATCGCCATCTGTTTGTGGATTACCGCGTTATCCTGCTCCACCAGTTTGCCAAAGGGCATGATCGCAGCGCAGTTATAAAGTCGGTAGACTGCCCCACACTGGCTCTCAACCTCTCGCACCGCGGCGCATACCGCCTCAAAGTCAGTGATATCTACCGACCAGCTGTGTATGTTATTGAAGGAATCCGCGGTTTCAGCCATACCCTCGCTATTCACATCAAGTAACGCCACCGTCAACCCTTGCGCCGCAAAACGCCGGGCAGCCTCGCGACCCATACCACTGCCACCACCCGTAATGAGTACGGTCTCTGCTCCATTAGACATACTGCCTTGCTCCCGGTCGGATTATCAACAGGCGGCAGTATAGCGGCTCATGCCCCTGTCCCGCGGCGACCGGGTGCTTTTCTCGGCACTAGTTCAATAGAGCGTCCAACACAGAGACTAAGCACCCGGACGGTACCAGATGGGTGAGGACCAGGCTCGCTCTTGCACTACGGCGCGGTGGTTAGTCTCGCAGCAGGGCTCGTAACCCTCCGAGATTGTCTCAGGCCGCGTACAATCTACGCCCGCGTTGTTACACATGCGTTGACTCCAGCGGCAGCTCGGATTTTCCAACACTCGTGAGTAATAATACGCCGGCCGGGACGGATCAAACTCCCTGTCAGTCCAGACGCTGCAGAGCTCGTTATATCCCGGCCCACTGGTTTCACAGGTCGCCGTATTAACAGCGGCACCGTTCTGCGCGTTGCCTGCCACCTCGTAGACCGCTTCATGACGACCACCGGCTTCATCAGTCCAACCCTTAACGATCTGTATGCGCTGCAGCAGAGTACCCGGCACATCCTGTGCTCGTGTCTCCTGGCTAGCGGCGATCATGAAGGTGGGGCGCTCACCCTCACCGACCGGGGGCAAATCCGACCCCATGGGCACACCCTCGTCGTAGCCAAGCTGCATCCGGTCGGGGGAATCGCACATATGCGCCGGGAAGTTCCAGCTGCCGAAGAAACGACTGACAATCCGTGGCCCGCTGGTGGCATAGGTTTCCCTGCTCAGCATGGCATCGAACAAAGCATCACGACTGTTCTCCCTCGCCCAGACGACAGCGAGACCCCCCGGATTGAATTCCACATTATCGGGCAGGCCCGGTGGGACGGAATCCCCCGCCGGCGTTCCCGCACCACCGTGACCGAGAAACGCCGCCTCCCGACTGGCTCCGGGCGTTCCCAGGTGCGTGTCGGTGCTGGCGATGACGCCAAACTGGTAGGGATTTACATCGAGACGCTGCTGCAGCGCGAGGCCAGCGGTGAGTGCCGGGCGAACAAAACCCGTGTCAGGCTGTGGTGGATTGTCAAAACCCGCTATGTTGTCCTGCGACAGGCTTTCGAAGGCACAAAGTTCATCGCGCGTCACGCCCGATTTGAAGTAGCATTCAGAGGCGCCCTTGTGCTGCATAATTTCCACAAGAGGTTCATAGCGCGCTCTCAGCCGCGCATACTCCACACCCATGGGCGTGCCATCGTCTTCCAGCTCGTTGAACATGTAGCCCGCGCTCATGTTGGAATTATGGGGAATCACCAGCGCCTCACACGCGTTGTCTAGTCCATTGCAGGCACTTTCGAGACCATCCCACAGCTGTCGCGCGGACGGCGCGTCGATATAGCTCAAAGGCAGATCGGGCACGGTGCCGTTGCGAAACACCACATTACGGTGCAGGTTGCCGCCGCTGCTGGGCTGCAAACCCGTCCACTCATATCCAACAAAAGTGGTGAATGAACAATCCGCACTGCGATCGTAATACCGCTCCGCGGCGCGCAAAGTGTCTTCCCAAGGCACGAGTGACGCTTTTTTACAGAGCTCGTCATCCTCACCGCATAAACCCAGGTGCGCCGCCCGAAGACTTGCGGTGGCGTTAAACAGGTAATAGGCCCCGCGCGGCCAATGGCGATAGAGCAGGCATTCCCAGCTATCGTGCCCCTCGACACCAGGGGTATTGCACATATGCACCTCGCCGATCAGCTCCGCATGATCGGAAATCATCGCAAAATCCAGAGGACGGGCCAGCTGCAATGATCGCAGCGGTTCGCCCTCTTTGCTCCAGGGCTGTATCCCAACGCTCTCGCCCTGCGCAAAACCATAGGCCTGCGCCGGTGTCGTGCGCGTACCCTGTGTGCTGGCATCGAGGGAATAGCGTGTATGGACGTGCAGGTCACCAAAAAATGGCTGTTTGAGTGGCGCGACCTCGGCGCAGGGCTCTCGCGATTCGGAATACTGTCGCTCGATCACTGCGTCGCTGGCTGACAGACTCACAGCAGACAGCAAAAAAGCGCACACCACGACAAGGCGTGTCCTCCAACCCGAAGCTTCAGGGGTAACGGGCATAATCACTTTCCTCCCATCCATAACGCACGGCGCGGGCCTCCAGAACGGATGTTAGCTGAGCGTCAAAGGGCGCAAGGTACACCTGCCAGCGCCCCTCGTCCAACCGATACTCAAGAGAGTGACCCGGAGCCGCGGGGCGCAATGTCACCAGTCCATCGGATAACTGAATCAAAGGCGGTGGAGTGCGGCGACGCTCACCCCCGGGCTGGAACCGCTCTACCATAAGCTCTTCAGGCTCATCACTCGAGTCACCCGTGCGCAGTAGCCAATCATCCATCTCATCCCGCATGCGTTGCAATATTTCCCGATAGGCCGGGTCGCCACTGAGGTCGTGAGTCTCATGAGGGTTCTGCAGAACATCAAACAGACGTTCCTCGCCCGGCGGCTCATACCACTGCCGCTGCACGGCATTCAAATCACCCTCGCGGTACATAGTGCGCATCTCCCGGACCATGTCCACATTCTCACGAAATCCCAATTCATGCCCGCCGGGCTGTTCGGGATACCAACTGCGAATATACTTGTACCGATCATCCCGCACCGCCCGTTGCCGGTCCGCCACCTCGTCGATACGATCGCGGGAGGCGAAAATATATTGCCGCGGCGAGTGTGCACCGGGCAGGAAACTGCGCCCCTGCATATATTCCGGTACCGGCGCACCGGCCAAAGTCAGGATGGTGGGGGCGAGGTCGATGAAACTGATCATGCGAGAATCGATTTGACCGGGCAGCACACCCGCTGGCCGATAGGCCTTCGGCCAGCGAATAATCATGGGAACGTGGATGCCTGAATCAAACAACTCTCGCTTGGCACGGGGCAATCCGTCACCGTGATCAGTGGTCCAGATAACAATCGTAGATTCCGCCAGTCCATCAGATTCAAGGAGAGCGAGAATATCCCCCACCTGACGATCCATGACCGCGATATTGTTGTAGTGCCGGGCAAGGTCGTCGCGCACTGTCTCGGTGTCCGGGTAATACGGCGGCAATTGCACATCCTCAGCCTGCACCATGTCGGGTACAGGGCCTTCAGCCTGCCACCAGCGCGCCAGTTGCATAACGAAGTGAATCGGGCTCTGAGGCCGATCGCCCAGTGGACGAAATACGCCGCTCTCGTGCGTTACCGTAAAGTTGATCAGACCGAAAAACGGTTGTCCCTTCGCGCGCCCGGACCAATCGCCAGCCTGCGCTCCCTCCCTGTTCCAGATCGTAGTCGGACCGCTGCCGGACAACGCACCGCTGAACTGGTAATCCAGTTTGGAGTCGGTATAGGTGTAGTATCCCGCGCGACGCAACAACTCAGGGTAAGCTTTGACCTTCGCCGGCGGCACCGAAAAATAACCGCCTGCCGGACGGCTACTGCTGCGCATATGCTGCGTGCCGGTGGCTATCTGGTGCATGCCCAAAATATGCGCGGCCCGACTCGGCGCACAGACACCGGCTGTAGTAAAAGTGCGGGTATAACGCACCCCCTCAGACGCCAGAGTGTCCAGATTAGGGGTATGTGCAACGCGGTCGCCGAATGCACCAACCCGGGCACTCATGTCTTCTGCCATCAGTAACAGGATATTGGGATGCTCCCGAGCCTGCACCGGCACGACCAACGCCAGCGACAGCACGATCCCCGCCAAACGCTGGTAAAACCTGAAATATCTGCCGCCCATGCCTTTGCAATGTAGAGATTTTCGATATCCCCTGCAATTGAAAATGCACCCAGCGATAATCCGCACAATCCAGTCAACCGCACCAATTCTTAAAAACTATCGTGAACCGCTTCCTGATATAGTGGCCTCTGGAGTCGACGATGGGCGATGCCATGGCTAAGGAATACTGGTATTTTATTGCGGGAGCACTGATCGTATTGCTGCCGGCCCTGCTGTTTGTAACGGTGAAAAAACTTCACCTGCTCGATGCAAGACCCGACCAGATCATCACCTATGTTAGTGGCAGCGGACAGGCAATGGACCTGCACGTATTCAAGGCCAGAAACACCGAGAACAATATCGCACCCGCCCTTCTGCTCTTTCACGGCGGCGCCTGGATGCTGGGTGCCCCACGGGATATGCACCGGCACTGCAACTTTTTCGCCGCCAAAGGTATTCACTGTTTTTCTGCGGCATATCGACTGGGGCCTGACAGCGGACCTGATGTGGAGGGTGCCATAGACGATGCACGAGCAGCCTTTGACTATCTGTTGAATAACGCGGCGGCTCTGACAATCGACCCAGCGCGGATCGCTGTCGGTGGCGGTTCCGCGGGTGGACATCTGGCCGCCGCGCTGGGCGCTGGACTGCCGCTGAATCGCAAGGACTTAGAGGCTAAAAGGCCGGCCGCGCTGGTGCTGTACAACCCCATGGTCGATCTCTCGCCCTGCACACCCGATCATCACCTGGTAGCAGGCTTCTGGGAGAGCGTGTCACCACTGCATCATGTCGACGCCACTCTACCCCCCACGTTGCTGATGGTGGGCTCCGAGGATCCAGAGGTGCCCATTGCTACCGCGGAGACGTTCTGCGCAACGGCTGTAGCAGCGGGCGCATTCTGCGAACTGGTCATTTACGAGGGCCAAACTCATGGCTTTTTTAACAAGCCGAAATATCTGCGCCTGACCGGGGAGCGCACTGTTGAATTTCTCAGTGGCCAGGGTTTGCTTTAACCCACCGGTGCGCAGGCTCCCGCCACTCAGTTTTGCACGCCATTATCGATCCACCGGCCGATAACCTGGCACTCTTGCGGCGAGGCGTAAGCCTCATGTGCGGGGCCGAAATCAATATCGTCAGGATACTGGCCATCGCTGCGCCCATCCTGTCGCGAACCAACGCACTTCCAGTAAAGCAGCGAATCGCGCGCAAACTTCGCTGTCCACTTGCTGGTGTAGGGCCGCGCAAGGTACATCTTGTCAGTCATCGCCTGCAGCACTGCGCCACTGCCTTTTTCAGTATTCACTTTGATCAACGACATTCGCGGATAGCCGTCCCCGGGAGCGGTCATGCGAATCGCAACGATCTGGCCTTTCGGACCCACCCGGGCTATTTTGCCAGCAGCACCGCCGGGGCCGAATTTCAATGTCTCACCAACGGCATACCCTTTACCTCGATGCCTGATTTTTACATTGACCACACGACTATGCTCACCATGGCCAGATTGAGGTTTGTTCCTCGGCCAATCGAACTGCTGGTAATCCTGGGCGACACTGTAATACAAGCTATCGATATCGTTGCTTCTGCCCATCGGACGGTGACAGCTGGAACAACGCTCCTTCAAGATAGGCGCCACATCGGCAAAGGTCACCGGCGGCGACGCTTCCGGCATCAGCGGGTTCGTGTTGTAAGCGAGAGTATTCTCAAAGCGCTCCGCTGCGCTCTGCCTCAACGTCGCAGCGCGTTCTTCGGAGTGGCCATCATGACAACCATGACACGTGCGAGTCTCTCCCGGACGCAGCGAATGCAACATCGTATCGTGGGCGAGCTCCATACCATTAGCATCAGTCCCAGCCATGATGAGAGGCGTATCACAGGGCACACGCATTTTCACCGAACCGTCTGCCTCCAGCGGCTGCGAACCGAGGGAAGCAATCGATTTATGGCCAAGACTGTTGATCGTATCCTCGTACTCTTTCTTGTCTTTCCCTTGCCAGCGAATATCCCACATCTCAGGCAACAAAACTGCAAGATTGGCAACATTCTTCCCATAGAAACCGGGATTCTCTGTATTCACTGCACAGCCCTGAAAAGCGCATTGTTGGTACAGGTTAGTCTTCCAGCTGTAGCGTTTAGCACTGGGGTATAACTCTGCCTTGCGTGCATCCACCACCTGCAAGTAACACCCCGCGCTCGGGTCAAGCGGTGCCGGCCGATCCGGCGCGGGCCGACCATGCAACTGCTGGAAGGTCGCAATGGCTCGCGCATCAAACGCTTGCCACTCTGGCCCACCCGCCATAAATTCCATCTGCCGCTTGTCAAAAGGATCGGTAACCATCGGCGCTTTCACCCGATAAATCGCCTTCTGACAAGTCGGTTCGCCGCCCATAGCCTTTCGCGTCGCTTGCTTTAGAGGAGTGATCTCATAACAGGAACCACGAGCGTGGGTAATCATGTACTCGGTATCTGTATCGGGCAAAGGCGCTGGGTAGCCCGCCTTGCCCAGTGCCTGCCCCTTGCCATTGAACCGCACATCCATATCCTGGTCGTTGCCATAAGGGGTGAGCGGAACGAAAGAACTGGGGATATAGCGTCCGCTCCCCGGCCAGCTATTGGCGGAATAAGGGTCGGTCTGGCAGCTTTCACGCGAGCAGCCCTCTACGTGGGGGTCGCCGTAGTCCATGCTATAAATGATGCCCATACTGCCCACATGGTTAGCTCGATAGTAATTGGTGACCGCGAGGCGATCTTTGAAAATTTCCGCCGCGGAGCGCAACGCACGCAACTGGGACCGCCCCTCTCCCCCCCGGGTGCCCCTGGGCAAAAAGTCTCGGGTCTTGATCGTGGGTGACTTGTGGCCATTGAGTAATACCGTGGTATCTGCCCCATTGCCGTCTGTGCGACACAGCCACCACTTATTTTTCACCGTGCCCGCCCTGGGCGTGTATGCATCGTAGGTTTTGTTTTCGTGGGCATTCCAGCAGGAATACACGATGTCGCCATTGCTCATGACAGTGGGCGCCAATGCCATGTTCTCATGTGGGCTGATGTTCTTCGCGTCAGTGCCATCGATATTCATTGTCCACAACTGCAGCGAGCGGGAAGAAAGATCGTAGCCATAATCCTGAGAAAGGCAGGCCGGCGGGTTGAAGCAACGATTGCGGCCAAACTGATCCGTGCCGCGGTGTGTAGGCCAGGGAAACTTGAACGGGTAGGTATTGCCCCGGTTACTGACAAACACAATCTTGTCATTGGTCAGCCATTCGGGCTGCCGATCGATGGCCCTGTCCGGGTGGTGAGGTATCGGGGTGTTCTCCCCGGTCGTAAGATCATAGATCCACAAACGGGCGGAGCGCAGCCGCGGGATATCATAAATACCCATCTTGACCCCGAGATACCGTACCTCGACGAGTCGCGCTCCCGCACCTACTGAATACACGATCTTGGTACCGTCAGGACTGACACGCGCCTCGTGGGCAACACAGATTTCTTCCGAGGTCGTGCAGTTATAGACAACCTTGACGTTACCCTTGAGGTCATCGATAACAACATCCGCCTCAGCCATACCGCCATTGATACGCCCCACGTCTGTCGCATGCTGCCAGTTAGCCGCATCGTCTATGCGCGCCCCGGGCACCGGCTTGGTCGCAAGCGGCTGCCGCGTGTACACCAGCTTCCAGTCAGGCTGGCTGGCGGCAGTGGCCGCACTACTCTGAGCCGTGTCGCCAGTGGGCACCGCAGCGCTCAGTGGAGCGAGAAAAAGTAGTAGCAGTAGGAAGAATCTTGTCACCTGAAATCCTGTAGCCTGTCGCCTGTCGCCTGTCTTAACCAAAACCGGGAACGCACCGCCCGCAAAGGGCTGTGAACGCGCTCGCCACATTGTAGTGTATTTCGAGGCGAGCCGTTTGAGTATCCACTCCAGAGGGCGCAAAAAGGCTGTATACTGCATGAGCGGCAGAGCGAATCGATCGTTGTGCGGGGCGCTAAATCTCACGCCGGGATACACCCCAAAAGCGGACGGCGCGTGTCAGGCCTGCACCCCAGCGCCGCGCGAGGGCAACGCCATAATAATGCTCCAGCCGGACTGCTAAATTTATCGTTTGATCATTTATTGCCCCGTT
>JAAENL010000125.1 GCA_024224435.1 Halieaceae bacterium | reverse complement strand
TCATCAAGTTCTCAGGAACTTACTTATTCCTCAACAAGACGAATGGTTCCGTCAAAAAACGCGACTGAGACCTTCCGACTGGGACGATGTTCTGGACTTTGCTTTATGAATCGAGTTTTCCAGAGTTTTCAGTAGGTCACAACTCGTTAATGATGACTATGATGTAAATCAGGCGCAAGACCGATTTGTCGTGGCGAGAGGAAAAACGTGGATTGGAAATCTACGGAGTCGAGGAACATATCCTATCATATCAATCTGTGCAGCAATGCACCTAGCACTTCGCCAATTCGAGATGGACGCAGCACGATGGTGGGGAATAGGTCTGTTTTCGTGCGGGAGAAGTAGGGTGGTGGCAGGTGGACGGGCCTGGCATGTTTTTTGGTTTCGCCGGTGGGCATGGGTTCCTAGAGATGAGTTGCGTTGGGCATAGGCGTTGGCGTTGTTCAGTCGATGAACTCGGCCAGGCCACTTTCAGCAATAGCGTGATCGGTGGTGAGCAGGGGAAGGTTATGAAATTGTGTATCAGTAACGTAACGCTTCACCATTATGCAGACTCCAGCTTGCACCACATCTCTCGCCTGGCAGAGGCGAGCGTTTGCGGAGATACATCAACACCCTTAAGCAGGCCGCGCGGATGGACAATGCGCAGATCGTCGGACACTTGACTTGATTCCTCTTCTACCTTCACCTTGAATCGCAGGAACTCGACGTATTGCGCCAGATCGTTCAGGCTCTCAGGAGGCAGTTGGCGCGCCTTTTCATAGATTTGCCTGACTATATCTTGGGCTGAAGTCGCCATCTTATTTCATCTCCAGGTCAAGATTGATTGGACGTCCCAAATCATAGCATGACCCTGTCGGTCGCGCTAAGTTATGCGACGATCCTGTGGTGACGGATTCTGGCGAAGCTCTCCCGCAACCCCTTGACCTCAGGATGCACCAGCGGCAGGTAAGAAAAAAACGACGCCTTCCCCCAATGCTCCCGCCAGGCGCTCTGTATCATTTGTGGCGATGCGATCCACACCTGCCGAAATCAGGCGGCGAGCAGGGCTGCATGGATGTTTCCCTGTTTATTGCCGAGATGCCTCATATTTCGTCAATGTCGAAACCACTGATACGTAAAAGCCGCCGCCTCTGTCCACGACTTTGTATTCGAGGATAAAGCGCTTGATGCCAGGATAAAGAGAAAGCTTCCGCGCCATCAAATAATCAATGAACTCGTTCAAGTCATCAGTAGGATCCTTCAGTAGCGATTCAAGAAAATCTTCCCGAGCCTGCTCAGGTATCAGAGTGGCATTCCAGGCGACGCTGGCGAGAAAGATGAGCTTGCGCATCTCCCCCACTGTCTCGGCCACCTCGGTGTAATCTCCCAGAAGCTCAAGTAGATTGTCCGAGAGCTTATCATGGCCAGGAGGATTGATCACCAACTCCGCATCTTCTAACCGGCCTTCTTCACGGAGCTGCTGCGCCCAGTCGTTCAGGATGTGATTGTCGGCTCCCTGCTGTAGATGTTGTTTCTGCGTGACGAGGCGGCTCCCTTTATGTTTGCGTCTTAGTGTTTTCTTCTGCTTGCGTTTTTTGCGTTTGCTCATTGGATTTGGCCGGACCGATTCTTTATTGATGGCTCCCCAAAGACAGGGTGACTTCCATGATATTTCTGGGATGGGTTGGGTTATGGTAGCTCGAGTTTAATCCTCTCGGCGATAATCCGCGCAAGCGCCTGGAAATCCTGATAGCAACTCTGCACGGCATAGGTGTGGGCGCCAATCGCTCCATCCGCCGGTCTGAGATAGAACATGGGCTTGCGCGCTTCCATCGCCATCGGCATCAAACTGCGATAATGCTTGAGGAGCGACAGACAATGCGGGTCTTCGTTGACTGCTGGCGCATCAGCTGTGAATTCAGCCAAAACAGCATGTTGATATTCGGATGGAATACGATCCATCCAGCGTTCATACGCCTTAACAGGTCGATTGCTGCGAAGGGCGTGTTGCAGAATCACATAGCCGGCCGGTTCCATACCGCTAGGCGGGAGTTCGAGGGCAGTATTCGGATTGCGTGCAAGGCGATCGTCCCATTGCTTCCGCCATCGACGCAGAGTCGGCCCCAGATTCCGTAAACCCTGAAGTGAGAAAAGATCAGGGGCCAGGGGGACGACAACGTATTGCGTGGCAATGATCGCAGCCCGATTGATAGCGCCGAGATTTGGGCCGACATCAACCAAAATAACGTCCGCATCCTGGCTGTTGGCTGCACTAATCAGCACACGATAGAAAGCTGACAAGATGCGAAATGCTGACTCATCTTCATCCAGACATCTGGGCCAGGCGTCAGAGAGTCTGTCCTCGAAAAGGGAAAGACCCAGGTCGCCGACGATCAGGCCGATCTTCTCGCTGACGGCTTCTATGTGTGCTTCGCCAACATCACCGGTTCCTCTGAGAATCGGGCGAACCGCGCCAAAAACAGTGTCAGGATGTTCCCCTTCCGGCCACAATTCCTCCAACCGGTCATCTTCTAAAAACATGGAAGTGAGATTCGCCTGCGGATCGAAGTCCGCGGCAATGACGTTCAGGCCGAGGTCGGCATACATCCATGCCAGATGATAGACAAGCGTCGTTTTTCCCACTCCTCCCTTGTTATTGAAGAAAGATACAATTTTCATAGCGCTCTCCTGATGGTGGCAAGGAAAAAGGTAGGTTCGAAAGTGAATTCTGCCGGGGGATTGCCATTTTGTCGCAGTGCTTCCTGTGCTCTCAGAACGCCGCGGCCATATTTGTTCACGTATCCCAGTACTTTCATCGCTTCAGCAATCACAGGATTCCGATAAGCATTTTGCCTGGGGAAATTCTCTGGCGTCGCCTCTCCGTAGAGTCCGCCTGGGCTTTGGATCTCGATGCGATCCGCAAACCAATAAAAGCGTATCGGCGTGCTGGAACCTTCGTACCAGCGGTGCATCACAGCGTTCATCAGCAACTCACGGATGGCAACGGTGGGGTATGTGGCCCTGCGACGCTCGCGCAAAGCCGTGTCTGGCTCGATGGTGGTTTCGATTTGCAAGGGCACAAAGTCGTCCAGCCCGCTCAACACAGTGAGCAAGTCCCCAGAAAAAACATGTTCTGCCTGAACATCATCTGTGAGTTGCTGACCCTGAAAACGCACGAACTGGACGCTAGCTCCCGGCAACCATCGTAGTGGATCGGTGGCAAAAAGCAGGATACCGGCATGGGTGGGACGTTGGGTTTCCAGATCAAAAAAACGTAGCGAAGCTAACTGCTCTTTCACCGAACGGCTATTTTCAGCGATGATCTCAGGAGCGATGGCATAATTGCGGTAGGTCACCAGAAACAATTCCAGGCTCAGATCATCCAGCGTGCTGCCCGGACAGGGACAAGCATCAAAAGTGGTCGCCAGGGCTGTACGGCGCTCAGTGAGGATGCGTTCCTCCTGTTCGCTGGCGATTGCGCGTCGCGGGCCAACGCGAATCCAGATCTGCCCTTTGTAGCGCACCGGTGGCAGATCCGACGGCAACACCTCCACGACCGCCACATCCCCGTCACCCGAAGAGAGCGTGATTTTCTGAACAGTCAGAGCGGGCAAAGGCAGGATGTTCCCTTCTGAGCGCAACGCCGCCAGATTTAGGAGCAGGCGATCCGTGACCCTCAAGCCGTTAGGGCTTCCGTCATCCTTCACGCCGATCAACAAGTAGCCCGCTTGGCGACGATCGGGGAAATCATTGGCGAAAGCGCAAACCGCTTCAGAAAACTTATCGGTTTTATTGACAGAAATGGTACGTTCGACATTATCCGCTTCGATATCTGCCATTAGTTCGAGGAGTTTCTGTTCATTGATCATGACTTTGTCATCTCCAATTGAATCATCTTCCCATTTTATCCCACCAGTGTACCCATATTCCACAGTTTCGACCAACTGTAGTTTACACTAACTGCATCAAAATCGGGCTCTCGCTGGAAGGGGTAGCGCAGGTAGCGCAGGCGGCAGCCCTCCGCAGTCACATAATCGGGACCATCCTCCGCTAGCATCGATGCGGCCACATCCTCCGGTGTTTCTTCGCGTTTTGGCACTTCCACCAAGACCAGAATCCAATCATCAGGCTTGTTGAAGGCGGTGACGATCTCGTTCTTGGTCATTGTAACCGTGGCCGAACCCTCGATGCGGCCTTTGACTTCGATCATCCGCGTGCGGCCATCGCCATCCGCTGTGGGTACAAACGAGGCGATGTCGTAGCCCACATTATCTTTGCTGACATCTTCCGGCGTGTGGTCCAGGGTTCGCTCCGCCGCCATCACCGCGGCCATGGCCGCCAGTTCCACGCGCCTGGTCTCACGGGTGAAGAGGGCAGGCTCGCTTTCTCGATCACCCCGCAAGCGCGCCAGCAGACCGGCGGGAATGACCAGCGCCCCGCCAATCGTAGCCGGGGGGGGACGCCGCCAACTGGCGGTGTTCCTCCAACTCGGCCATGCGCTTCCGCAAGCGTTCCTCCAAGCCTTCCGCCCGCCGTCTGGCCAGGGCCGAGTTGAGCTTGACGTTGGACTTGCCCGCCTCCTCTCTTAGCTTCAACTGCAAGGCGCGATTGTTCCAGTACATGATCTCTTTGGTGAGCCGCTCCTTCACCGCCGCCCGGGTCTTGTCGATGAGCGGCTCTCGTCGTTGGCGCACTTCGCTGATGTGTTGGGGAACGGTGTTAGCCACGGCGTAGCCCAGCGCTTGCCGTTCCAGGTCTTGTGTGGCCCGTATTTCCTCGACCAGGGATGCAAGCAGAGCAGCTTCATCCACTTCAATCGGGCGATAGTCAAGATAGGGAGCGGGGCCGGCATTTCGAGCTTCCGGCGTCGCTGTTGCGGCATCCCCGCTTTCTACTGGCAACTCGACGAATTGCAGGCGACGAGAGGCCGTGCGGCGACTGCCATCAGGGTTGGTGTGGGCATCCTGGACGCTGTGTTCAAGATAGAACAGCGCCCGCATCTGCTCACCAGGGTCGCTGTCATCCACCAGCACTGCGCCCTGCTTCATCAAGCTCCGGTAGCGCTCCAGGATCAGGTCGATGGTGGCATCGAGCAGGGGATGGCCGGGGCAAACGAAATCGGCTGTAGGCTTACCCGGCACTTGCCGGTGCTCCTTCTCGAAACAGATGCGCTCGTAGCTGCGCAAGACATGGTCGCCGTGGCCAAGCAAGCGGCCACGTTGGCGAATGATGGCGGAGACATGACGGATTTGATAGCGCCCCGGTTCTCGCTGGCGCAGGGTTCCGCCCAGATGCTGGAAAGCGGCTTTGAAGAAAGAGGCGACGAAGTGCGGTTGCAGGCGTTGCGCTTCCAGGCGTTCCATGGTCTGGCGGATGGCGTAAACCTGACTTGCCCCCATCATTTCATGCGCTAACGCTTGCTCATCGATCAGCGTCTTCAATTGCTCTTGGTCCAGCGCACCCTCGACCTTTTGTGTCAGCCTGGCCCGCACCTCCGGTTGGTCGCCGTAGCGAATGGCCTCGATCATCAAGCGGCGCAACTCGGCCCCATCAATGGCCTGACCCAGGACATCGAACACCGCCCCACCCAAGGTCTCTCGTTCACGCTCCAGCTTGCGGAGCAGCGTCAGGTAGACATCGCCCTCGCGGGTTTCCTCCGCCAACAGGTTCCACAGGTGGCAAACCTCGGTCTGGCCGATGCGGTGGATGCGGCCAAAGCGCTGTTCCAGACGGTTAGGATTCCAGGGCAGGTCGTAATTGATCATCAAATGCGCCCGTTGCAGGTTGATGCCCTCGCCAGCGGCATCGGTCGCCACCAGCACCACGACATCCTTATCCTGCGTGAACTTCTCTTGAGTGAGCCGCCTTTCGTCGCGACGAATGCCGCCATGAATGATGACCACCCCCTCCGGGCGTCCCAGCAGCGTGCGAATGCGGTCGGTCAGATAGGTCAGCGTGTCTTTGTGCTCGGTGAAGATGACGAGTTTGCGACGCTGACCCTGCTCATCAAACATCGCTTCGTCATCCTGGAGCAGCCGGGATAATTCCTCCCATTTGCGATCGACGCCGCTGCTGCGAACTTCTCGGGCCAGTCGTTCCAACCGCTGCAACGTTTCGATCTCGGAGCGTAGCTCGTCTACGGTCAGCGCGGCCGTGGCCAGATCCATAACCGCTTCTTCTAGCTTCTCAAATTCCTCAGCGGGCAAATCTTGCAAATCGTCGATTTCATCTTCACTCCAATCCGCATAGCCCACCACCTGCGCATCGATCTCGGCGCCGATGCCCCTCGAAATCAATTGGGTGCGTCCTTTTTGAGTTGATTGACTCACCGCACCGCCCGAGGCTGAAGCCGTCGGGCTACCGAGCAACGCCCCGTG
>JAAENL010000124.1 GCA_024224435.1 Halieaceae bacterium | reverse complement strand
TGCTACCTGCCCCAATGGGGCCTTATTTTCTCAGCGCAGTCTGGGAACAATTGCTAGGTCCTTATCGTAACATCCGTCACATGTTTTGTCAATTGCTGCCATTTATTCCCATTAATTGACAGATGCGCTCATTCATACTAATATAGGGAGGCTTTCAAGATGTCAAAGCAGTATTTTGGGGGAGACGATGCTCACCGCTATAGAGGAATTCGATGCCTGACAAAGACGCACTGATCTGGGGCGCCGGGCGAATCGGGCGTGGCTTTGTCGCCGACCTGTTCAACATGGCCAACTATCAATTGACGCTAGTCGATCAAGCGGCGGAATTGATCGCTCAGCTTCGCCGGGCTGGTCAGTTTACAGTGGTGCGGGCTGCGAACGCCGAGGATCGTCACGATCAGATTATCGGCGGCTACACTGCTTTGCTGACATCACAAAGCGATGAGATTACGAACGTCGTTTTAGCCGCCGACTCGTTGGCGATGGCCGTATTTCCTCAAGATTTTCCCAGCGTGGCCTTACAGTTGGTACTGGGGTTAGCCCGCCGCCAGGTGGAACGCCCCGACGTTGCGCTAGATATCATTCTGTTCACTAACCTGTCTCATGCGGCAGTTCAGTTTCATGCGCAATTGCAAGAGGCTTTGCCAGCGGAACTGCAAGACTACGCCGCCGCTCAAATCGGTGTGGTCGAAAGCCTCGTCATCCGCATGGTGGCTGAACCACCCCCTGAACTCAAACAACGGGAGCCGCTGCTGGTGTGGACCAATGGCTACAGCGAATTGCCTGTTGGCCGGCGTGGTTTCAAAGGCGAAATCCCCCAAATCCCCGGCCTGCGCTTGGTTGATGACATGCGGGCCGAGGAGATGCATAAGTGTTGATGCATACGAGCAACTCACAGCCTAAAAGAAGTCGTTGATTATCCACTCTTTCGGCAGGAGAGGGCGACGGTAAAAATGAATCACAAGTTATTTCGTGAAGAGCGGCTCCAATTAATCACTGAATTGGTAAAGACGCGCCGAAAAGTGCGTGTGGGCGAGTTGGCGGAGGAGTTCAATGTCAGTCCATCCAGCATTCGTATCGACTTGGCCGAGTTGGAATCGCTTGGGTTGCTGAAACGAACGCATGGCGGTGCGATCGCAACCCCCGAATCTCAAGAGCGATTGGTCACTCAGAAATCGCCTCTTGAACGGCGGCGGACGGCATATCAGGCCGAAAAAATGGCGATCGGTCGGGCCGCGGCCGATCTTGTTGAAGATGGCGATACTCTAATGATTGACGGGGGCAGCACAACGTACTATGTAGCTACTCATTTGTTCAACAAACACGGTCTCACCATTATCACCACGGCAATCAGCCTCTTACCACAGCTAATGGCTATTCCTGAGAGTCGGATTTATGTGGCCGGAGGGCTGCTCGATAGCAGATTTGAGACGCTGGTCGGGGATATTGCCGTCGACACGTTAGAACGATTCCGCACTGCTAAAGCTATTCTAGGGATAGATGGAATCTCTGAGAGTGCCGGTCTAAGCGTGACTAACTCGGCCGTGGCAATGACCAAGCGAAGTATGACGCGGCACAGCGAGCAAGTTATTATTGTCGCCGACCACACCAAACTTATGCAGGTTTGTCTGTTCCCTATTAACTCCCTTGAAGAATCTGATTTTCTGGTTACGGATGGTCGTGCATCTACTGAAGTTTTGGAGGCAATTGAGACCGCTGGACCTCAAGTGGTTGTCGCGTCAGAGGAAATAACTGCGGGCGCATAGACAGGAATCATTCCAAAAATCTTGACACCTGTGCAATAACCTGCTAATATATGCTCATATCTGATTGTTTGTGAACGATTGGATGATCGTACCTGAGAGTATTTATGATCGTCACTGGATTTTGCGGAGGCGTTATGCGATCCGGCAGTGCTCTCTCAAATGTGGAAAGGCAAGAGCAGTTGTTGTTGTACATACAGCAGCGACACCGAGCGACGGTGAACGAGTTGTCGCAACATTTCGGTGTCAGCGTTGCCACTGTTCGCCGGGATTTGGAATCACTGGAGGAGCAGGGCGTCATTCAACGCTTTCACGGCGGGGCCAAGGTGACCAGACAAGCTCCACCTGAGTTGCCGGTGCTGCAACGAGCAGAGCAGCAGGCGCACGAGAAACAGCGAATCGGTCGGGCAACTGCCAGGCTCATCGAGGATGGCGACACCATTTTTCTGGGTAGCGGTACAACGGTGCTGTCAGTGGCGAAACATGTACATGAGCGTAGCGTCGAGGGCTTACCGTCATCACCAATTCTTTGCTTGTGCTAAACGAGCTTTCCAGGACGCCCGCGATCACGATGGTTGCTTTGGGAGGGATGTTCCGGCACAGTTAGATGTCCATGATCGGACATATTTCGGAACAGGCATTGGCCGAGGTCCGGGCACAGAAGATCATCATTGGCATCAGGGCTATTGACAGCGAGCAGGGGCTGACCAACGACTATGTACCCGAGACCATGACCGATCGAGCCATTCTGGCACAGCGGGGCCAGATCATTATCGTGGCCGATCATACCAAGTGCGGGCGGATGTCAACGGTCTTGCTGGCGCCCATCTCCACAATAAACACCCTGGTGACCGATGATAAGGCTCCCCGCGAATTCGTAGACGCCCTTAAAGCGCGTAACGTAGAGGTACTGACTGTCTGATGCGCAGTTATTTTGCCTCGATTCCCCATGAGTTGGAAGATGCGACCCGGATCGATGGCTGTACGCGTCTGGGTGCACTTTTACGCGTGATCCTGCCGCTATCTAGCCCAGGTCTGGTCAGTGTGGCCGTTTTTGCGTTCATCGCCGCCTGGAATGAGTATCTATACGCCATCACCTTGGCGGCGGCCGATGCCAAGACCCTGCCGGTCCTGATCGGCGAATTCAGCACCAAGCTCGGCCTGGAATACCTGCGCATCGCCGCCGCCGGTGTACTGGCAAGCCTGCCTCCTGTCATCCGGGCCCTGATTTTTCAGCGTTTCATCATGCGTGGCCTGACCGCAGGCGCCGTGAAGTAAACACCACAGTACTAAGGCGTGCCGCAAGAGTTCAACATCGAGTATGGCGCCACCCTGGTGAACACCAAATTGGCGGAAGAAGCAGGTTTGGCGGACATCACCGACGGTTGGACGAGCTGGGACGACTTCATCGCTGACGCCAAGCAGTTAGCTGTGACCCAGGATGGGGTCATGACCCGGTCCGGATACCACTTCACGGGTTCTGATGCTATCTCAGCCACTTTCTACTCCCTGATTCTTCAGAACGGCGGCCAGTATCTCACCGATGCAGGCTACGACGTGAACACACCGGAGGGCAAAGCTGCGCTCGAACTCATGAAGCGCTTTGTTGACGAGGGTCTTGTGGATCCAGTGCTCTTCAACGATGAGGAAAACTGGGTGGGCGACTCTTACTTTGAGGAAACCAGCGCCATGGGCCTGGTCGGTCCCTGGGTGGTGCCAGAGTACGCTGGTGATTTTCCGGACGTGGTGGGGGTGAACCCAGTACGTGCCCCTGCCCAGCGTTGGTGATGAGCCCGCCCTCGTCGCCGCCTCTGGCTGGGGTCTATCCGTTTCGGAAGACAGCAAGGTCAAGGATGCGGCCTGGGATTTCGTCAAATTCGCCGCATTCGACCCAGAGAACGCCGCACAGTGGAATCTGGCTTCGGGCACGTTACCGGCGCTGAAGGCCAGCGCTACGGGCGATGCGCGAGATGCCCTGGTGGCCGTCTTCCCGCACTTCGGCCCTTTCCTCGACATCCTGCAGCCCAGCCTGAGGGAGCTTTCCCTGATAGGGACCTGGTCTGGTACGAGATCACTTACCCGCGTGTCCTCAACTACCTGCAGGGCAACGCCACGCTGGAAGAAACGCTCGAGACGCTGAATCGCGAGATCGGCGAATCGATGTAGGCTAATTCACGTACTGCGTGTTGCCTGACCAAGTGAACGGAACACGCGATACGCACCACGTATCAGCAGGCGTCCGCCGGCAACGGCGGACGCCTATCTTCCGAGAAACCCTCATGGTCAGACTCAATCTCTTCCAGCGCCGCTCTCGCCGGGGCGTCGCTCAGCGTCGTTTTCTGGCGCTAACGCTTGTTCCCCTGGTCCTGTACATGGCCTTCTGGACCCTCTTTCCAATGCTCTGGGGATTCGCGCTCTCCTTATTCGAATACAGCGCCCGCAGGGCAGGTGGCCCTTTTCTGGGGCTCGGCGGCGACAATCCCTTCATCGGGCTTCAGCATTTCGGCAGCATGTTGAACTTCTCGGAAGAGGCTCCGCTTGTCGTACGGCAGCTGCATACTAGCGTCAAAATGATGCTGCTGTTCGCTTTCCTGGTGGTGCCTTTGAATCTCGCCATCACCTTGCCGTTGGCAGTTCTCATCGAGAGCGTTTACACGCGTTTGAAGAGCGTGTTTAGAACGATTTTCTTCTTGCCGGTGCTGGCGCCCGCCGTGGGGGTGGCCATCATGTGGGGATATGTGTTTCATCCTCAACGAGGGTTGCTCAATGGCATCCTCACCTCCCTTATCGGCAGACTCACCGCCACCAACTGGACGGGTGACCAGAGCCTGGTCGTGTTTGGGGTACCTGTGGCTCTCATTGCCGTGATTGTCGCCTATCTTTGGCAGGACCTTGGCTTCAACCTGGTCATCTTTATTGCGGCATTGCAAGGCATCCCCGAGAGCATCAAGGATGCCGCCCGTATCGATGGAGTCAACAGTTGGCAGATGTTCCGCCACATCACGCTGCCTCTCCTGCGCCCCACCATCCTCCTAGCCGCCATCCTCACCATGATATCTGCCTTTCAGATCTTC
>JAAENL010000123.1 GCA_024224435.1 Halieaceae bacterium | reverse complement strand
GGCGGAAAGCGCAATACCGCCTGATCAACACGACCGGCCGCCAGGTCTTCGCCAATAATCGTCTGCAAAAAGTTTGTCGGAGTGGAATCCATTGGTTCAGCCGCCAAGCTCTAAAAAGCGGGGTAGTATAACGACTTGCCTGCGCGGCTTGTAGCCAATTCCTGCCTTTAAACTTACCCCGACCCAACCTTTTTTAGCCTCGAGGCTGTTTTACTGCGCACTAAAAGGCCGTATGATTGGCTGCCCGCAAATTTTACCGAACCCAGGAATAACAATATGGTCATCATGCGCACGACATTTGGCGAAATGAAAATCGAACTTGACGCCGATAAAGCGCCAAAAACCGTGGCGAACTTCCTCAAATATGTTAACGAGGGGTTCTACGATGGTACGATTTTTCATCGGGTCATCGACAACTTTATGGTGCAGGGCGGTGGGTTCGATGTTGATATGAAGCAACAGGACAATGGTACGCCGGTCGACAACGAGGCAGATAATGGCCTCAAAAATGACTTCGGCACACTCGCCATGGCGCGCACCAACGACCCCCACTCTGCCACGTCACAGTTTTTCATCAATGTGAAAGACAACGATTTCCTCAATCACAGCGGCAAGACACCTCAAGGCTGGGGTTATACCGTATTTGGCAAAGTCGTCGAAGGAGAAGAGGTACTGGACAAGATCCGCGGCGTTGAGACCGGCAGTCAGGGCGGGCACCAGGACGTCCCGCTGGAATCCGTTATCATCGAGTCAGTGGTCGATGAGGCCTGACACACCCCCGGGCTGGCGCGCGCCCATGATCGGCATGGGCAGTTATTTTTCTATATTTATTATGTGCTTATAGCAATAAGCTCATATTGTAATAAAGGTCACCCGTAACGATCTTCCGGTGGTATTCCGCTGTGAAAGCGAAACTCTGTATCCGGGCTTTCGATCAGCGCGCGCTCCAACTCCAGCAATTCACCCACCCTCTGCTCGACGTCCTCTGCGGCGCCCAACGCTCTCGCAAGCTTCAGGTAATCCATGTAATGACGGGCTTCGGATTTCAACAACGAACGATAAAACTCACGTAGTTCCTCATCCAGCGCAGGCGCAAGCGCCTCAAAACGCTCACAAGAACGCGCCTCTATCACTGCGCCCACCAGCAGAGTATCAACCAGTCGCTGCGGTTCGGCGCTGCGCACCGCCCCGCGCAAACGCCCGGCGTAGCGTGAAGCGGATATCTGTTCATATTCCACTCCGCGGGCCTGCATGATGGCAATCACCTGCTCGAAATGGCGCAGCTCCTCACGCGCCAGTCGTGAAAGTTTCTGCAACAGAGGGCCATGCTCGACGTAGCGGTACATCAGGTTCAATGCCGTCGAGGCCGCTTTTTTCTCGCAATTAGCGTGATCGATCAGCAATGTCGAGGGGTTTTGCAGCGCCCAATCTACCCACGCCTGGGGCGTAGCGCAGAGCAGGAATTCACGAATGCCGTCGAGGTCTGCGGCCATAGTCACCGAGACTGATCCCGAAATAAGTCGGGCGTCATCATATAACGCTCATAGTGCGCCTCTGAGAGCATGAAAAACTCCTGGTCGATCAAATCGCGCACCTCCGCAAGCGTCATCTGTCGGAAGCGCAGATCCAATTCAAAACCATAGTCTTCCGGATTTTCGATCTGTCCGGCGCCCGCTTTCAACAGGCTGAACACCCAACAGTGCTCGTCGTGATGGGCGACAAAACGCACGTTCTGGGTGTCCATCTGCCATTTCAGCAACTCCGCATCAATCACCCGCAATTTGCTGCTTACCACCTGTGACAGAAACCCTGAGAGACGCTCATCCACGACCCGTTTTTGAGCGCTGCTGTAACTGTTCCAGTCAATCACCTCATGACAAAAGCGCTTGCATCCGCGGCAAACGCTGTCGCCAATACCGGTAGAGCAAACACCGATGCAGGGAGTCTTTACAGATTGATCTGACAGAGGCATTTCGTGCGGTATTTCCGGCCTATCTCGCTGCCCTCGAGTGTACGGTATCACCCGGGTGAATGCGAGATATAAGCAGTTGATTCGTTTATCTTATTTCGACTCTAGGCTATACTTCGCCCCCGAATTTAAAGTGCATGAGAGAGTGCCGCAGCGGTGCTGCGGCCAACGGCAACATCGCAAAGGAGTTCCAAGGTGCTAGACGCGTATCGTGAACACGTGGCCGAGCGGGCCGCACAGAATATTCCGCCAAAACCCCTCAGCGCGGAACAGACCGCCGGGCTCATCGAACTTCTTGAGAACCCACCTACCGGAGAAGAGGAGTTTTTGCTGGACCTTATCACGACACGCATACCACCCGGCGTTGATGAGGCTGCTTATGTCAAAGCCGGTTTTCTCTCTGCAATCATCAAAGGGGAAGCAAAAAGCCCCCTCATAGATCGCAGCAGAGCAGTCTCCCTGCTCGGAAATATGCACGGAGGGTACAATATCGAAACGCTGGTCAACCTGTTGGATGACAAGGAGCTGGGGCCGCAAGCCGCTCGCGAGCTCAAGCACACGCTGCTCATGTTCGACGCCTTCCACGATGTCGCTGAACTCGCTGAAAAGGGCAATGAAAACGCAAGCGACATTATGCAGTCCTGGGCCGACGGCGAGTGGTTCACGAGTCGGGATGAAGTGCCTGAATCTATAAAAGTAGCAGTATTCAAGGTTACCGGCGAGACCAATACCGATGATCTCTCTCCGGCGCCGGACGCCTGGTCCAGGCCAGACATCCCCTTGCACGCGCTGGCCATGTATAAAATGAAGCGTGACGGCCTGGAGCCTCAAGAGCAAGGCGTTACAGGCCCCATGAAGCAGGTCGCTGCGATTCAGTCGAAAGGGTTTCCGGTCGCTTTTGTGGGCGACGTAGTCGGCACAGGCTCTTCTCGCAAATCAGCTACCAATTCTGTCCTCTGGTTTTTCGGTGATGGCATCGACGGCGTGCCAAATAAGAAGGGAGGCGGGATTTGCATAGGCGGGAAAGTCGCTCCGATTTTTTACAATACCATGGAAGACGCGGGTGCATTGGTCTTCGAGGCTCCCGTAGACAAACTCGGCATGGGCGACGTAATTGAGATTCGCCCATACGATGGAAAAATACTGTCCGAGTCCGGCGATGTATTGTCTGAATTTGAGCTTAAGTCCGACGTTTTGCTCGACGAGGTCAGGGCGGGGGGACGCATTAACCTGATTATCGGCCGAGGGCTAACTGCTCGAGCTCGCGAGGCGCTTTCGCTCGGAGAATCCGAACTTTTCCGCAAGCCTGAACAGCCGACCGATACGGGTAAAGGCTTCTCCCTTGCGCAGAAAATGGTCGGCCGCGCCTGCGGCACCGACGGCATTCGCGCCGGCACTTACTGCGAGCCAAAAATGACAACTGTGGGTTCGCAGGACACGACCGGGCCGATGACCCGCGACGAGCTTAAAGATCTCGCATGCCTTGGTTTCTCCGCAGACCTCACCATGCAGAGCTTCTGCCATACGGCAGCCTATCCCAAGCCCGTAGACATCGATACCCAGCACACGCTGCCTGATTTTATTATGACCAGAGGCGGTGTATCTCTGCGCCCCGGGGATGGCATCATTCACTCCTGGCTAAATCGCATGCTACTACCGGATACTGTCGGCACCGGTGGCGATTCACACACCCGCTTCCCCATGGGTATTTCCTTCCCCGCAGGTTCAGGTCTTGTCGCATTTGCAGCCGCAACGGGCGTGATGCCACTGGACATGCCCGAATCGGTTCTGGTGCGATTCAAGGGTGAAAAACAGCCCGGTGTCACTCTGCGCGATCTCGTGCACGCGATTCCCTACTACGCCATTCAGCAGGGCTTGCTGACCGTGGAAAAAAAGGGAAAGAAAAATATTTTCTCTGGACGTATTCTCGAGATCGAAGGGCTTAGCGACCTCACTGTCGAGCAGGCCTTTGAACTATCGGATGCATCTGCGGAACGCTCGGCAGCAGGCTGCACAATCGACTTGTCGGAAGACTCTGTCACCGAATACCTGCGCTCGAATATCGTACTTTTGAGGTCCATGATCGCAGATGGCTATGGCGATTCACGCACGCTAGAGCGTCGTGCGCGCAAAATGGAGGACTGGCTGGACAATCCGTCGCTGATGAAAGCCGACGCCGATGCAGAGTACGCCGCGATAATCGAGATAGACCTTGCCGACGTCAGGGAGCCCATTGTCTGTGCGCCCAATGACCCGGATGACGCTCGATTGCTTTCCGACGTCGCTGGCGACAAGGTCGACGAAGTGTTTATCGGCTCCTGTATGACCAATATCGGCCACTTCCGCGCCGCCGGCAAGCTGCTGCAACAACACAAAGGCGGCATCTCAACGCGGATGTGGCTAGTGCCACCGACCAAAATGGATGAACACCAGCTCATGCAGGAGGGTTACTACAATATCTTTGGCGCTGCGGGAGCACGCACAGAAATGCCCGGCTGCTCGCTCTGCATGGGCAATCAAGCCCGCGTAGCAGCCAACTCGACCGTGTTATCGACCTCGACCAGAAACTTCCCCAACCGTCTGGGTGATGGAGCTAACGTTTACCTGACCAGTGCTGAACTTGCAGCGGTTGGCGCCATTATGGGTAAGCTTCCTTCCCCACAGGAGTATCTTGAGTATGCGAAGAATCTTGATTCAATGGCAGATGACATCTACCGTTACCTGAACTTTGACCGGATTAAAGAATTTCAGGACAGTGCGGAACAAGGCGCACGCATTGCTGCGACGGAAATTCAGGAGGTGGCCTTATAGCCGATTGACGCTTCTGTCAGCCTCACATGACGGGGCGGCAGAAGTCTCGATGCGTAACCCAGCCTAAACGGGAGGGTGCAGACCGCCTCCAGCATTACGTTGTGCTTTGGGCTTGAATTTAGAGACTGCCCGGATCAATTCTTCCAGCGCATTTTGGTCATTTCTATTCCCGTCAGCGCCTGTCTCGTAGGCCATGCGGGCGTAGAGAGAGGTAATATTCCATACTTGCTCCGTTTCCTCCGGTATCGCCGCTACAACGCGCCTTGCGAAGTCACCCGGCGCCTCACCGCTGACCCGTTTCAAGCCAATAAGTGACAGACGATGACAGAACATCCGGTAATACTTGTCCGCCGGACTCATGGGAAAAGTATCTTTTCCGCGGAACAGAGATATAGCGACAGGGATCAGCACAAGAGCCCAACTACCGATAAAAGCTGCCATGAAGGTTCGGGCACTAATCTCCCCGAAAACCCGATGCAGAAGCTGCATTTGTTGACCGCTGTCAAAACCTACTACCCAACTTTGCCAGCCATAGGTCAAGGCGTCATAACGCAAGCGCAGCTCATTCAAGAGTGCAACGCTTCGATAGCGCACCGGCGAGAGAGGCATCTCAGAGAGGAAACTGCCCTCTGACTCCATCGCCTCCTCCAAACCCATCTCAATGCGAGTCGGCGATACCGCAGCTGTTGGATCAGCGCGCACCCACCCTCTTCCCTTTATCCACACTTCGGCCCAAGCATGCGCATCAAACTGATGCACGATGACTGTCTTGTTGACTGGATTCACCTCGCCTCCCTGATAGCCTGCTACCACCCTCGCAGGAATCCCGGCGGCTCGCATCACAAACACGAATGCGGAGGCATAATGCTCACAAAAGCCCCGACGGCTCTCAAACAGAAATTGATCAATGGCGTCCCGGCCCAGCAGCTGCCCAGGCTTCAGAGTATAAACGTACGTCTCGGTAGTGAACTTGTTCATGACCAGCGACATGAACGCGGCATCACTTTCCACAGCATCACGCATCTCAAGCGCAAAAGCGCGACTACGCGGGTTCGCATTGGGCGGCAGTTTCGTTTCTATTTTCCGTCGCCATTCGGACAACTTTGGCTCAAGTTCAGCCCCTGTCCAACTACGCGCACGGTAAATATACTCAACTTCCACAGGTGTTGGTGAGATAAGACGAAAATCTGACGTGGCCATCACACCGGGGGTACTCGAGATCGCATAACGCAATCCATACAGCCATTGCTGATTCGTCGGCTCCATAATGACACTGTAGATGAGCGGATCACCCGTAGTTGAGACCGCTTGAGGCCGTGCCTCCTTCGCCGGAACTGAGTACAAGCCGAGGGTAGACCAGGCGCCGTTCTCCAGTTTACTCATGACCAGTCCACGCCAATAAAGGTCAGACGATGGTGGAATTTCACCTTCAAATTTTACCCGAAAAGCAACTTCATCAGATTGGGTCAGGCTTGCAATATCCCCCGGCTTCATGAAATCACTCATGCCGGTCGTTCCCGTATGGCTATTTGTAGGCATTTTCCACAATGGGCCGATACGAGGAAACAAGAAAAACAAAACGACCATTAATGGCAACGCCTGCAACAGCATAACGAAAGCGAGACGAATAGTGCGACGATTGAACTGATGCTGACCCGGCTGGTGCAGCGCAACCAATGTTGTGGTCAACAGCGTCACGCACAGTAATGAATAAAACGTCATCAGCAAATCCTGACTGAACAGAAATTCGGTCAGGCACACGAAGTAACCGAGAAAAATCAGTACATATGCATCCTGACGATGGGCTAACTCGGTGAACTTGAGGGCAAAGGCGGTCAGCAATAAAGCCACAGTGGGCTCTAGCCCGATAAACGAACCGTAGCTAAAATAAATACCGACAAAGCTGCTCACTATCATGGCCAGCTTCAACTTGCGTCGAGGAAAAGACCAGCGACCCCTGTAGACCTGCCAGCGCCACCCAACAGCTAACAGATACACACCCAGAACCCAGAATGGGAGCCTAAGCGCGTGCGGCGCGACCAGAGCAAACAGACAAATAATTCCCCATACGAGTGCATTACGAGGCACCTGCTGTAAAACATTCATAATGTAGCACCTTCGAAACCAAACAACGCAAGCTCCTTGAGCACTCGGTCTCGATGTTTTTCGCCGCTGGCAGGCTGAATAACCAGCCCGGGTAGGCGCAGGCCGTACTCCTCCGATCGCTCCTCGAATGCCAATGCCCAGTAGCATAAGTGCGAAAGGCGCTGCTCAACCCCAGCCCCGGGGAATTGCTCCCAGTCCAACCAAACGCTGCGGTCCGCATAGGCTGTGTACTGCTTGGTCTGTACGCCCTGCCCCTTGGCCAAGCCCTTCCAATGCACCTGGCGCAGCGAATCTCCAATGCGGTAGCCACGGAACCCATAGAAATCGTCATTGCCTGTCACGGGCACCGCGGCACCATCAGGTGTGTCCGTCGCAACCCCCGGCAGATCGGGAGATGCGAGAGGACCGGGATAAACCAGCGCGCTGATGTCCAGGTCAATCCATGTCCAGCAACGCAGTAACCCCAGTGGATAGGTCGACTCGACCAACAGTCGCCCAGGATTGAACCAGCCTCTTTTATCCACCGGCACATGTAATTGAAAACGATTGGAGTCTTCTTCCACAAGATTGACAAGAATCTCGCTGCCGTTCGGCCAGAAAAAATAAAGCGCGAAGTGATCTCGCTTCTTGCTGCGCTCCACCATGAGATGAAAGTCAGAGAGTTGCCCTGGAAAGGCGGGGGTTGCGCGCAGTGCTCGAATAGTCAGACCCGACAAGTTAGCGTAGGTGTGCAGTATGGAAACAATAAAAAGCGTCATCAGAAGGAACGTCAGGCCGTAACTCAAGTTGCTTTCGAAGTTAATCGCGGCAATCAACATGACCAAAAGACAAACACTAAAGAACAAACCGATACGACTGGGAAAAATGAAAATGCGTCGCTGATTAAGCGTGATTTCCCGGGCCGGAGGAATACGTCGATTTACCCATTTTTCAAATCCCGCTCGCAGGCGTCTCGTGTGATCTCGTTTCGCGCCTTTACGGGAAAAAACCCCCACTAGCCTGCGCTCAGCCGCCGACGACATCCACGTCGCGCAATAACAGGTCTACAAGCCCGTCGCCATCGCCGGCGTAGTCACCGCTGGGTATTAATCGATGAGAAACAACTGCAGGTAATACCTGCTGCACGTCTTCGGGAACGACGTGACCGCGATTGTGCATAGCCGCCCACGTCTTCGCACAATCAAGCACTGCTAATGCACCCCGTGGCGATAACCCAACTCCGAACTCCGGCGCTTGGCGGGTACGGGCGACCAGTCGCTGCAAATAGTCCAGCAAGTCCTCGGAGGCGTGCACCTGACTGACAGCCTGGCGAATCAGGTCGAGCTGCTCAGGATCGATACACTGCCGGGGATTTCTGATTTCCTGCGCGGCACTGTGACGCCGCTGAAACATCTCTCGTTCCGCCTTGGGATGAGGATAGCCCAGCTCAAGACGCATCAAGAAACGATCCAGTTGTGATTCAGGCAAGGGATAGGTGCCAGACTGGTGAACCGGGTTTTGTGTTGCAATAACAAAGAAGGGCTGCGGCAGCGGTCGCGTTTCACCCTCGACTGTAACCTGCCCTTCCGCCATCGCCTCCAGTAAAGCGCTTTGCGTACGGGGGGTTGCCCGATTGATCTCATCCGCTAGCAGAAGTTGAGTGAAGACCGGGCCGGGGTGGAACGTAAAGGCTGAATCTTTGGCATCAAAAATTGATACACCGAGAATATCCGCAGGAAGAAGGTCACTGGTAAATTGCACACGCGTCCAGGATAAACCCAAAACAGAGGCGAGGGCATGAGAAAGGGTCGTCTTACCCATACCGGGCAAATCTTCGATGAGCAGGTGACCACGCGCAAACAAACAACATAGTGCAAGTCTGATTTGCGGCTCTTTACCGAGAAGGATCTGACCGATTTCAAAAACCGCTCCATCAATCAAGCCCTGAAGGCTACGCGCGTTCTTGCTGGCTGAAGTATCGCCGCGACTCGTTTTAATTATCGGCTGATTGATATCCACTTTGACTCCGCTCATCTGCAGGTCCCTCTTCAGTCCCAAGACCAAAGTGCAGCGACCACCATAACTCCAGCAAGGCGAAATACCGCCTCCCCACTTCATAGTTCACGGCTGCAGCGAACCGAAATTAAACATTGAACCGGCCACAGACCTGTGCCCGCGACAGACCACAGCACGATCGCTCAAGCTTGAATCGCGTTGAAACCGCGTCGTAAATCAGTCTTGAGATCTTCCACATGCTCAAGACCCACCGCGACACGTACAAGGTTGTCGCTAATGCCTGCGTCTTTGCGCTGCTCCGGCGATAAGCGGCCATGAGTGGTTGTCGCCGGGTGCACGATCGTTGTCTTCGCGTCTCCCAGGTTAGCAGTGAGGGACATGATTTCGACGCCGTCAATAAACTTCCACGCCTGCTCACGACCTCCGCGGAGAGTGAACGAAAGAACTCCCCCAAAAGCCGATTGCTGCCGCCTCGCGAGGGCATGACCTGGATGATCTTCGAGACCCGCATAGTATACTTTTTCGACGTCCGGCTGATGCTGTAACCAGCGCGCTATATCTATGGCCGAGCGACTGTGAGCTTCCATCCGCAGGCGCAGTGTCTCAAGCCCCTTGAGAAACACCCAGGCATTGAAAGCGCTCATGGTCGGCCCGCATGTACGAAGAAAAGTGACGACTTCCTGCATCATATCGGCACTGCCCACCACAGCACCGCCGACACAACGTCCCTGCCCATCAAGATACTTTGTCGCTGAATGCACCACGATATCCGCACCCAGTGCCAGAGGTCGCTGCAGCGCAGGCGTGCAGAAGCAATTATCGACAACCAGTAAGGCCTCATGCTCTTTCGCTAACTGAGCCATAGCCGGTATATCGGCAACCTCACAGAGGGGATTTGATGGCGTCTCCAGAAACAACATGGCAGTTTCAGGTCGAGCAGCATTTTTCCAGCCAGCCGCATCGAGCAAAGGAACAAACGTTACAGCAACGCCAAATTTCTCCATATACCGGCTAAACAGGTTCACTGACGTACCGAACACATCTCTTGAACACACCACATGATCGCCAGCCTTCAGAAATGCCATGCATATACTGAGAATTGCTGACATACCAGACGCTGTTCCCACTGCTGCTTCGGCGCCTTCAAGCGCTGCGAGACGCTCTTCAAAGCTACGAACACTGGGATTAGTATATCGAGAGTAAACGTTTCCCGCTGACTCGCCGGTAAACCTTGCCGCTGCATGTTGCGCATTATCAAAAACATAGCTGGAAGTGGCAAATATCGGTTCTGAATGCTCACCCTCCTGCGTCCGGTGAATCCCACTTCGTACCGCTAACGTATCGAGATGCGCGGCGGCCAACGGATCTTGTTCGTCCTGATCACTCATACTAGGTCCTATACATCGTTATGCAGTCCGACTACCGCGCCCTCAGTCTGCAACTCGATGCGTCGCTCCGTCTGGGCCTCATCATTGCGCAGAGACTCTATTCGATCCAGATACGTTTGATCGATATCGCCAGTGAGATATTCACCGTTAAAAACCGAGCAATCGAAACCACTTACATTCGGATTACCCTCCAACGAGCACGCTACCAGATCCTCCAGATCCTGATATACCAGCCAATCTGCTCCGATCAATTCACAGATTTCCTCGTCTGTTCTGCCGTGAGCAATGAGTTCGGAGGCCGCAGGCATATCGATACCGTATACATTTGGGTACCTGACCGCCGGTGCCGCTGATGCAAAGTACACATTTTCGGCACCCGCCTCCCGAGCCATCTCGATAATCTGTCGGCAGGTCGTTCCACGCACAATGGAGTCATCAACCAGCATGACGTTCTTGCCGGAAAACTCCAGTGGGACCGGGTTCAACTTTTGTCGCACAGATTTTTTACGCTGGTTTTGACCAGGCATAATAAATGTGCGCCCAATGTAACGATTCTTCATCAGCCCTTCGCGAAATTTGATACCTAACTCGTAGGCCATCGACTGGGCTGCAATGCGGCTGGTGTCCGGAATCGGGATAATCACATCAATATGAAGGTCTGGACGCAAACGTCGCACCTTACGAGCTAGCGCTTCACCCTGACGCATTCTCGTTTTATAGACAGAGATTCCGTCCATCAAGGAATCAGGACGAGCGAAGTAAACATGCTCGAATATGCACGGTGAGAGGGTCGCAGCCTCGGCACATTTACGGCGATGAAGTTGCCCGTTCTGGTCGATAAAAATAGCTTCGCCGGGCGCCACGTCATCAAGGAGAGTGAACCCCAGCACGTCGAGAGCCACGCTCTCGGAAGCGATCATGTATTCGGGCCCATTCGTAGTTTCCCTCATACCAACCACCAGTGGGCGAATGCCGAGCGGATCACGAAAGCCGAAAACACCGTAATTTACCAGCAAGCCGATTACGGCATAGCCACCTTTACAACGCTTGTGAACAGCTTCTACCGCCGTAAAAATATCTTCTGGAGCGGGGCTCAACTTACCAAGACTTTGCAGTTCGTGTGCGAAAACGTTGAGGAGAACCTCCGAATCAGAGTCCGTATTAAGGTGCCTCAGATCGTCCTGAAAAATCTCCCTGGTAAGCGTGTCTGAATTGGTTAAATTACCATTATGCGCCATGGCTATACCGTAGGGCGAGTTCACATAAAACGGCTGCGCAAGCGCTATTCCAGAACTCCCAGCCGTCGGGTAACGAACGTGCCCAATACCCATAGTTCCACTGAGGCGCTGCATATGATGCTGTCGAAATACATCGCGGACCAAACCCTCCGCCTTGCGCTGATTAAAACGCCCCTCACCACACGTCACTATGCCCGCAGCATCCTGGCCGCGATGCTGCAAAACCGTCAACGCCTCGTAGATTTCCGGCGCAACGTCTGACCTAGCGACCAGCCCTACTAACCCGCACATTTCGTTTTCACCTCACTTAACCAAACCGATCAGATTGCCTTGATGGAGGACTGTCCGGCATAGTACTCCGAAAATAGTTGCCGCACCCACTGAGCCAGCATATCCATATAAGGCGTCAGCTGCGCCTGCTCCAGCCATACCAGATTTTGCGGCGGCGCCAACTGCCTGAGCAAGTACATCAGCACGAGGGCAATGATAATACCCCTTACCAAGCCAAAGCCCGTACCCAGCAAGCGATCCATGACCGTCAATCCACTCGCCTTAACCATCTGCGCCGCGAACAAACCCGTGATCCCGCCAACAACCAGGGTCCCCGCCAGCAATATAGCGTAGGAAGCAACGTACCGTCCTGTTACGTTGTCTATCCAAGGCGTCAGGACACTCGCCAGATTCCCAACATACATATTTGCAACGACAAATGCTGCAACCCACCCCGCAAGGGAAATAGCCTCTCGGACAAAACCACGCCACAAACTCAGCACAATAGACAGCCCAAGTATTGATATGATCCCCCAGTCGGCCGCATTAAACTGCGTCCAATCAACCATTACTGTAGGGCCCCAACGAGCGCACTAAGGTATATACCTCGCGACTAGCGACTTTACATCGTAACGAGCATCGATATCGGATTTGAGCCGCTGCAGCTGAATCTTCTCAAACTGGGGCCCTATGCACACACGATACAGGGTTTTAGCGTTGCGCGTGACCTTGGTGATGTAGGCCTTGTGATCGCGCGCCAGTAGCTTTTCAAGCAATTTATCGGCGGCCACCTTGCTGCTCAATGTGGCGACCTGCAATGTCCAGGCGATCGGAATGCCATCCGCGTCCATCGTTAGATTTTCAGGCCGCTTGTCTCTGGGCTCGTGCGCACCCGTCGATCCATCACTGGCTTCTGCCTCACGCTCGACGATGGGCGACTGTGGTGATGGAGGCAGGCCGATATCCACTTCCTGCTCGTCGTCCTCTATCGGCATAGAGGGTTCGGAGAAACGCAATCCCTCGTCAGAGGGGGGAGCGATGCTCAAGGGTGGCGCTGCGGGCCGTGATGGCATTTCACCGATATCGGATATCACATCCCTATTGGACTGTACAAAAATAATAGGCCAAAAAATCACGCCCAGCGCCACCAGAATCAGGCCACCTACAAGCCGCTGCTTGTGTATTTCGTTCACCTACGTCCCCTCAAACTCTTCAAGCTGCTTTTGTAACAGCGGCAGCACGCCGGCGACGGTATGGAATGAACCAAAGACCACCAGCCGGTCGCCGTATCCCGCCAAGCGCTGCGCCCTGCGGAGCGCTTGGCGCAGATTTTTGCTCGTACTAATTAGCGACTGGCCCGCATTGCGCAGCCACTCCGCAACTACCTGCGCGCTTTCAGCACGTGGGACATCGGGCTGATCCGCGAGAAACCACGCATCGAAAACGCCCGCAGCCGCACGCACCATTGCGCCTATGTCCTTGTCTGCCAAAGCAGAGAAAATCGCTATCGTCTTACCCTCCCCTGTCTCAGCCGCCACGGCCACGACCGGGAGCGACACCCCTGCACGACACGACGCTCCGCCAAGC
>JAAENL010000122.1 GCA_024224435.1 Halieaceae bacterium | reverse complement strand
GGTAGTTGCTCATCGGGCTCTTCAGAGGGTGATGAGTTGAAGGTGGCATCGATACCGAGACGCTCAAGCGTGTTCACAAGAATCGGGTGGCCGGGCTCGCGCTGCAGCGCGTCTTGCCATATGTTTCTCGCCGCTTCTGTGTCACCCCGCGCCCACAGCACCTCGGCCAGGTGAGCAGCGACCTCCGCATCGTTGAACTCGGTATAGGCTCTAAGCAGGTATTCCAGTGATTCGTCGAGACGACCAAGGCGAAACAGGACCCAGCCCATACTGTCGAGAATGGCAGGCTCATCGGGCTCCAGGGCGAGGGCTTGTGATATGAGGTCCAGCGCTTCCTGATAACGGGTGGTCTGGTCGGCCAGTGTGTAGCCCAACGCGTTGAGGGCAGTGGCGTTCTTTGGGTCGATCTTGATAATTGCGCGCAGGTCGCCCTCCATCGCGGCCAGTGCGTTGCCTTGCTCGTACAGCATAGCTCGCGCATAGAGCAATGAGAGGTTGTCAGGCAGTTCAAGCAGTGCCTCGTCCAGAAGCGCTATGGCGTCCTGTACGAGACCGTGCTTGGCGAGAATCTCCGCCTCCAGTCCGTAAAGGTGAGCCCGCAGTTGGGGATTTGTCTGGCGCTGCTGCGCAAACCAGCGGCGGCGGGCGTCCGCCTGGCCGCCCTCGGTCAATATCAGGCCTATGCGTCCGGTGGCGGGCAGGTAGTGCTCGCTGTTCGTGATCGCCATGTAATAGACCACCGCATTGTCCATTTGCCCAAGATCTTCCGCCATTCTGGCAAGGTAGAAGTAGGCTTCGTTGGCGCGCTCGCCCTGTCTGACTACTTGCAGCAGATAGTTCTGGGCGGCCTCGGTGTCCCCGACCTCCTCGCAGATCAGCGCCAGCGAAAACAGCAGATTCGTGTCCCCCGGAACCAGCGTGGTCAGGGTTTCAAACTGCTCGCGGGCGGCATTCATATCGGTGGTTGTGAGTAGCCCCGCGTATTGCAGGCGCAGTTGAACGTTGTCGGGGTTAGCACGCAGTGCTTTTTCCAGCCGCGTGAATGGGTTTTTCTCTTCCTGCTCGATGAGAATGCGCGCCTCAAGCACCAGTCCCGGAATGTTGTTGGGTTCAGCCTTGAACAGGCTGTCCAGGGCGGCGAGGGCCTTGTCGTGCTGTTGTTCTTCCTCGTACAGAATGGCCCGGGTGAATAACAGGCGGGCATTGCCGGGGAATTCCTCGGTCAAGGCATCGATCTGCAAGCCCAATGCCTCCTGCTGCTCGCTGTCCAGTTGATTGTAGCCTTTGATCACCATAGGGAAATTAGCGACGCCGTCGGTGCGCTCCACCGTCGCGAGGTAAGGCAACGCCTCGACCGTTCTGCGTTGCATAATCAG
>JAAENL010000121.1 GCA_024224435.1 Halieaceae bacterium | reverse complement strand
CATGCGCCAACGCCCTGCTGGAGGCGGTGTCGCGCTGGCGACGATACCGTTTGTCCGAGGCCGCGGTTATGGCGCCGGCAGCCATGAATATTGCGCCCAGCCACATCCAGCGAACCAGCGGCTTGTAATGCAAACGCATTGCCCAAGCACCCGCTTCGCCTACCGGTTCGCCCATCGCGACATAAAGATCCCGCATCAATCCTGCGTCAATCGCGGCTTCCGTCATAACCTGCCCCGACGCCGTGTAGCGCCTTTTTTGTGGATTCAGCCTCGCAACAAGTTGGTCCTCACGGTAGACGTCGAAGCGAGCCTCGTCGGCAACAAAGTTGGGGCCGCGTACACGCGCAACCTCGACAAAGCGGAACTCGTAATCTGCCAGTGTACGACTATCGCCCGGAGACATCTTGAGATCGTGCTCTTGTGAGTACTGACTCGTTGCCACAACACCCACCACACAGATCGCAAAACCCAGATGCGCAATCACCATTCCAAGATACGAGGGCGTCAGGCGACTAATGCCTCTCGCACGCCCCCCCATGCGTCGCCAACAATCTTGAGCCAGCCCCAACACAAGCCACGCGGCGAGCAACACCGCAAGGGCGACCCAAATATTGTAAGGGGCATGCAGGAACGGCAGTGTAAAACCGCAGAGAAGCGCTACCAGAGCAGGTATGCCCAGTTCGGTGCGCCAGCGCGCCAATGTATCGCCCTTCCAGCGTGACACTGGTCCCATGCCCATGAAGGGCATCAACAGCGCCATAAGCGGAACGAAGACGGCATTAAAGTAAGGCGGGCCCACCGACACTTTTCCCTGCCCCAATGCATCGACAATCAGCGGGAACAAAGTACCAAACAACACAGTAAGAGTCGTTACAAGAAATATGACGTTGTTGACGAGCAGCAAGCTCTCCCGTGATACCCAGGCAAAACTCAAACGACTACTGACCGCCGGAGCTCTGACTGCATACAGAGTGAGTGAGCCACCCACCACCAGCGCAAGGAATACAAGAATGAACATACCGCGGGCAGGATCTGTCGCAAACGCATGCACCGAGGTGAGGACGCCCGAGCGAACCAGAAAAGTGCCCAACAAACTGAGCGCAAAAGCGAAAATTGCAAGCAGCACGGTCCAGCTCTTGAACAGACCGCGCTTTTCCGTCGCGGCGAGGGAGTGGATTAATGCGGTTCCAGCCAGCCAAGGCATGAAAGACGCATTTTCGACCGGGTCCCAAAACCACCACCCTCCCCAGCCCAACTCGTAGTATGCCCACCAACTGCCGAGCATGATGCCCAGACTCAGAAAGCCCCAGGCAATATTCGTCCAGGGCCTCGACCAGCGCGCCCAAGAGGCATCGAGGCGCCCCCCCCACAGCGCTGCAATTGCGAAGGCAAAGGCCACGGAAAAACCAACGTACCCCATGTAAAGTAGCGGCGGGTGAATAATCAGGCCGGGATCCTGCAACAGCGGGTTGAGGTCGCTACCATCCAATGGCGATAGCGGCAACAGGCGGGCAAACGGGTTAGAAGTAAATAAGGTAAAGGACAGAAAGCCAATGGCGATGGCACCCATCACGGACAAGACACGAGACAGCATCAATAGCGGCAGCTGTGGGCTGAAAACCGCCACCGCTGAGGTCCACATCGCAAGTATCAATGCCCACAGCAGCAGAGAGCCCTCATGATTGCCCCACACCGCGGAAAATTTGTACATTGGCGGCAGCAGAGTGTTGCTGTGAGAGGCAACCAGAGCGACAGAAAAATCATCTTGCAGGAAGGCGGTGCTCAGGCAGGCAAAACTGATGGCAACGAACACGAACTGCCCCACTGCAAGCCCCGGTGCGAGTGCCATAAAAACGGCATTTCCACGCCATACTCCCCAAGCTGGCAGTGCAACCAGCAAT
>JAAENL010000120.1 GCA_024224435.1 Halieaceae bacterium | reverse complement strand
GCCTTCTAGCAGTGCATTGAAGGTATGGAAAAACTCTTCCTGAGATCGGTCTTTCTTCGCAAAAAACTGAATGTCATCAATCAGCAGGGCATCTACTGAGCGGTAATAGCGCTTGAAATCGGAGATCGCATTCAATTGCAGGGCCTTTACCATATCCTGCACAAAGCGCTCCGAATGAAGATAAACCACCTTGGCCTCGGGGTTGCGCGCCTTGAGGGCATTTCCGACGGCGTGCATGAGGTGAGTCTTACCGAGGCCTACCCCGCCATATAAAAAAAGCGGGTTGTACGAACTACCCGGGTTTTCCGCCACCTGCTGCGACGCAGCAAGGGCCAGCTGGTTCGACTTACCCTCGACGAAACTATCGAATGTGTAGTTTTCAAACAGGTGTTGCTGGTGATGCAGCGAGTCCTCAACATCCACGTTACGGCTACTGGCTCGTTGCCTGGGTGCCGGGGAGGCAGCACTGGAACCCGGGGCCCCCGCGGCACTGAACGCCGACCCCGACAGGACCGGCTCTCGTTCTACCTGATTAACCGCCTGGGGCGCAGTGACCGGCGCCGGGTTTATAGTGTCGTTATTTGTGTTCCTCGCCGACTCACCTATCGCCAAAGCCAACCCCATTGACGACTCAGGGTGAAGCTCATCAACAAGTGCTTGTATTCGTTGAGAAAATTTCTCAGCTACGAAGTCCTTTATAAATCGATTGGGGGCGAACAAGGTCAGCGTGCGCTCATCCCGCGAGGCCTGCAACGGTCGAATCCAGGTATTGAACTGCTGTGACGGCAGTTCGTCTCGCAGGCGGTTTACAATGTTTGGCCATGTAGTTTCAGGCAAAGCAAGCCCCTTAAAGCGGGTCATGGGGACCTGCTTTTTGAATAAAAATACGGACTGATAACAATTATCAATTGTTTTTATACGTCGGCGAACAAGTGGCCTGACGTTTGTAAAATAATACTCCCGTTCTCGCCAGTTATCCACACCTGAAAGCAAATCTCTGCAAATAATTTATTTGATATTTATCAGATGTTTAACGCACTTTTGGTCGTTTTTCAACCAACAGCCAGGCTATCGGCGATGAACAACCCTTTTTGTGTATAACCTGTAGATATCTTTGGGGAAAAGTGTGGGCTGGTGGGCTAAATCCCTGCTCGCGTTCAGATTTTATTTTTGCCGTGTGCGACGACAGAGGCGAGCGGCCCCGGCCTTACAGCTAACCCGGGTTGTTTAAGCGGAAAACCCACAAAAATAGTCAGGTCCCGATTGAATTAGTGGCCGCATTTACATAGAATGGCGACCCTTTTTTGAGGCGGGGAATCCCCGGACGCAGTCAAGCAGTAACAACTGCGAAACTCCGGTTTCACTCGCTCAACCAGCAGTCGGAAATTGATGTTATGAAAAGAACGTTTCAACCCAGCGTCTTAAAACGCAAACGCACACATGGTTTTCGTTCGCGCATGTCCACCAAAGCGGGTCGCCAGGTCCTGAACCGACGGCGCGCTAAAGGGCGCAAGCGTCTCTCAGCCTGACACGGGCATCAGGCAGCAGCTTGGGTAGTCACGAAGCGGGCGCCACCTTCGGCAAGTGCAAACGGTTACTCAACGCCGGAGACTACAGCCGAGTTTTCGATAAGCCCGACGCAAAAGCTTCTCACCGCAACCTGTTGCTGCTTGGTCGTTGTAACGATCGATCTCGGCATCGCCTCGGGCTTATCATCGCAAAAAAACATGTTCGCCTGGCGGTTGAGCGAAACCGGATCAAACGATTGGCACGAGAATCTTTTCGTGTCCTTCCGGTGACCGCGCCTACTTTCGATGTAGTACTCCTGGCGCGCCCTGGAATCGGAAATTTGGATAATGCTGAACTATCCTCTATATTGCAGCAGCAATGGCAGAAGCTGATTCAACGCTCTGCGACTAATCGCGATAGTAACCACCGGGATTCATGATGCGTCGCCTGCTCATTTTTTTTATCGCTTGTTACAAAGCCTGCGTGAGCCCCTTCCTGGGCAACCACTGCCGTTTTTACCCCAGCTGTTCCTGCTACGCGCAGGAGGCGATCGCTGTTCACGGCCCGGTTAAAGGCAGCTATCTATCCTTGCGAAGAATTGGTCGATGCCACCCCTGGCACGAAGGCGGCGAAGACCCAGTCCCGCCCTGCACGCACTCCCACTAGGCCCTGATATTCGATTATGGATTTGCAACGTACACTGCTCATTGGCGCCATCGCCGTCTTGTCTTTCATGCTGCTCACCGAATGGGTTGCGTTCAAAGACGAAAAGAATGCCTCCCTTGCGGAGGCAACGACTCGGTTAATCTCAAACGGGGGCGACGGAATGGCGCTGCCCGCATTGCCAGATTCAACCACTGCGATAAACGCAGGCAGCGAAACAGACTTGGACGATATTCCCAGTGTGCCCGTTGACAATAACGATGCGATTCCCCTTGTCCAGGAGGCCGCTAAAGACCGTAGCCGCTTTGTCGAGGTACATACCGATGTGCTGCAGTTTGCGATTGATCTTGAGGGAGGCGACATCGTTGAACTGTCGCTGCGCAAATACCTCGCCGAACTTGACGACCCTGATCAGCCGTTTGTACTCCTCGAAGACAATAAAGCGCTTGTGTACATAGCGCAAAGTGGCCTGATAGGGCCCGACGGTATCGACAGCGACGGCCGCGCAAAGTACACCGCAAAATCCTCTAAATACAGCCTCGAAGACGGTGAATATACCCTTTTGGTCGACCTTGAGTGGCAAAGTGATTCTGACATCAAGGTGACAAAGCGTTATATCTTGCAGCGCGGCGAGTACCTGATGGACGTGCAGTATCTCGTTGAGAACAATAGCAGCGAGCGCTGGCAGGCTAACCTATTCGGCCAGATCAAGCGCGGCGATGCCCCTGTTCCGTCAGCCTCAGATAACATGATGGGAATGCAACCGTTCCTCGGTGTAGCGCTGACGCGGCCGGAAGAGCACTTCACCAAGTTCTCCTTCGAAGACATCCAGGAAGATCCTTTCAAGGAGAAAATTACAGGCGGGTGGATCGCAATTATTCAGCATTATTTCCTCAGCGCTTGGGTTCCAGCAGCAGACCAATCTCACAATTACAGTGCGCGGGTGACCTCTGGTGGATTTAACATTGCAGGCTTTACCAGCCCGCCGCTCTCGCTGGATCCGGGTAAGAGCGGAGAAACCAACGCGAGATTTTATGCCGGCCCGAAAGACCAATATCGCCTCAAGGAAATATCGCCTTACCTGGATCTGAGCGTAGATTATGGCTGGCTGTGGTGGATAGCTCAGCCCCTATTCTGGTTACTTACCCAGATACAAGCTGTCGTAGTCAATTGGGGTGTCGCTATCATCCTGCTGACTGTGCTCATTAAAGCCGCTTTTTTCAAGCTCTCTGCTACATCCTACCGGTCAATGGCTCGAATGAGAGCGGTGCAGCCCAAACTGGTCGCCATCAGGGAACAACACGCTGATGACAAGGCTAAACAATCCCAGGCGATGATGGAGCTCTACAAAAAAGAAAAAATCAATCCTATGGGAGGTTGCCTGCCTATCGTTGTGCAAATGCCGGTGTTTATCGGTCTTTACTGGATGCTTATGGAAAGTGTGGAGCTACGTCACGCCCCGTTCATCCTGTGGATTCACGATCTATCTGTTATGGATCCCTATTTCGTGCTGCCCTTATTGATGGGCGCGAGTATGTTTTTCATGCAAAAGCTTAATCCGCCCCCCCCGGACCCCATGCAGGCTAAAATCATGCAGTGGATGCCGGTGATGTTTACCTTCTTTTTCCTGTGGTTCCCCGCTGGCCTTGTACTCTACTGGCTGGTGAACAACCTGTTGTCGATTGCACAACAGTATTTCATCACACGGCAGATTGAGAAAGCGGCCGCAAAATCCTGATGTAACCGTTTTAACCAACTCTCCAAAAGAGAGGGTCCGCTGTGGATGACGACACAATTGTTGCTGTAGCTACAGCGCCCGGCGCTGGGGGGATAGGCATTGTGCGGTTGTCTGGTCCCGCTGCTACTCACGTGGGTTCGGCAATCACGGGAAAACACCTGTCGCCTCGCCACGCCCACTATTGTTCTTTCCATGATGAGCAACAGCAAATACTGGACTCAGGTATTGCGCTGTTTTTCCCTGGGCCCAACTCATTCACTGGCGAGGACATTCTGGAACTGCAGGCTCACGGTGGCCCCGTTATCCTTGATCTACTGCTCCGTGAGTGCATGCGTCTTGGCGCCAGACAAGCCAACCCGGGAGAATTCTCACTGCGCGCTTACCTCAATGACAAGATTGACCTTACCCAGGCAGAAGCAATAGCCGATCTCATAGACAGTAAAACGGAAAGCGCTGCATTGAACGCTACACGCACCCTGCAGGGAGATTTCTCCAAGGAAATCCATACGTTGGTAGAAAAGGTGACCCAGCTGCGCATATTGGTAGAAGCTGCTATCGATTTTCCCGAGGAAGAAATCGATTTCATCAAAAATGAGCAGGTCTCCAGCAAACTGCAATCTATCGTGGACAGCTTCGAAAACGTCGAGACGAGGGCGCGGCATGGCAGTGTAATACAGGAGGGTATGAAGCTTGTGATTGCTGGTAAGCCAAACGCGGGCAAGTCCAGTCTCCTGAACGCCCTTAGCGGACAAGACGTCGCGATAGTTACACCAATCGAGGGAACTACCAGGGATGTGCTGAAAGAGCTCGTTCATCTCGACGGTATGCCGTTACATATAGTCGATACAGCGGGACTCCGCGACAGCAATGACGAGGTCGAACGAGAAGGTATCCGTAGAGCGTGGAATGAAATCGAATCGGCTGATCGGGTCTTGCTCGTGATTGATGCTACGAGTTCCCAAAGCGACAATGATCTGCACTTGGCAACCGTGGAACGGGACATCCCTGTGACGGTTGTTATTAACAAGTGTGACCTCACAAAACAGCATACCGGCATCGATAGCACGCCGGGCAACGTGACTATTCACCTGTCCGCTAAAACAGGAGAAGGCGTGGAGTTGCTTCGCCAACACCTGAAAGACTGCGGCGGATTCAGTGATTCCGGTGAAGGGCACTATAGTGCTCGTCGCAGACACCTGTTACATCTTGAGGAAGCGAAACAGCACCTGTTAAACGGGCAGACACAGCTAACGGACAGAGGGGCAGGAGAGTTGTTGGCAGAAGATTTGCGAATGTGCCAAACAAGCCTGGGCTACATTACTGGTGCCGTTAGCAGCGACCAATTACTCGGAGAGATTTTCTCTTCCTTCTGCATCGGCAAGTAATCCACGGCTTATTAAATAGTTTACTTATGAGTTGTACACAGGATTAAAACCGTCACCAGATTGCTAACAAGGTGCCCTTGGGTTTTCCTCCTACTTAATGCAGGCATTACGAACTGCAATTTCACTGTGAGTAAAAAATAGAGTAGCCCGGGGACATCCAGGGATAACCATAACTGTTATCTACAGGCTGAAAATGATTCTGGCTAAAGAGTAAAACTATCACCACTGCACGCACGGTTTTACCACCGCTTGCGCGCATCAGGTACAGGGTTTATCCGTGCGGTTGTCCGAGGGGCAAACCCCTGAAACTTATAATAAACATCTTGTTTTCCACAGAGGATTGGTCACCTAATAATAGTAGTAATAATAATCCTATATATACATATCAATATATGAATTACTTATTTATTTAATAAGGGTTACTGCTTTTCATTGCTCTCGGCCTGCTTTTTGACTTCAAGCCAAGCTCCTATTGTAACGCCCATATTGTGTGGGTTATACGCGTCCTCCTCATAACTAAAAAGTCCCTTCCCCGCGTAATGTAGTATTGTAATATTGGGCTCTTCATAGATTTTTCCATTGCCTAAATCTTCCATTCGATTCATCACCTCGCATATGACCCATCCCTTGGTGACATCAATGGAATACCAGGTAATAGGAAACGCGGTCATACTGCTGGCCGGCCACTCGTTCATGGTCTTGGTGATCCAGCTGAGGATATTTTCCCGTCCCCAGAAACGGCCAAAGTGGTGTTCGAAGTAAGTCGCATCTGAGGTGAAGCAATTCGCCCAGTCTGTCCAGTCTTTGGTTTTCGCGCCTTTTAGCGCCGCGGCCTGGTATTTATCAAAAGCATCTTCTATCTCTTTACGTTTCCAACGGGACATTACTATTCTCCTTTGAATTTTCTGGCTCTGCGATCAAAAAGTGTGCCCGCGCGGTGGCGTTTGGGTTGGCCGGGTCCTCTTGCCACGCAGTCACTGTAACGTTAGCTATCTGTCGCCCCTGACGTATGACCTCGCAGCGGGCCCAGGTGTCCTGTAGTCGGGATGCGCGCAGATAATCCAGCGAGAAGTTAATAATTTTTGGGAGCACGGGTTTTTTCATATGCGCAACCAAATGGATAGAGCCAGCCAACTCCATAAACGCCCCTACAACGCCGCCATGAATGGCGGGCAGTGAGGCGTTACCGATTAACTTATCGTCCGGTGGCAGCCGGAATAAAATGTCGTTGTCGTGTAACTCGGCCTCCATCCCGAGGTAAACGGCATAAGGGATTTTTTCCAGCCAAAGTTTAAGGGTGGTCGCGTCGGGATCTCTACCAATAAGCTCAGCGAGGCTCATGCACTACCCCGCCCCATAGACTTTATCCACTCCAGGTCAATATCCATCACCCTGACCCAGGTGCCGGTTGCTCGCGCAATCGGCTTGTCCGGTGCGTCACACCAGGCGAAGCCGTCAACAAACAGGATTTTGCGCGTTGCTCGCAAAACCTTTCCGGTAGCAAAGATATCCGACCCGGGCGGCGCGATGCCAAGGTGGTCGATACGCAAGTCCAGTGTTGGGGTTACCGAGGGGGCGATGTCATTGCTGCATACCGCTGAGAGGCCCAGGGTTTGATCCAGCAATACAGTCAGGGCGCCACTGTGCAGCACACCTGTTTCGGCGTCGCCAACCAATTGTTGTTGGTAGGGCAGTCGCAGTGTCAGTTCGCCATCCTCTATCGAGTGCAGCTCCACACCCAGACCGCTCGTATGGGGAATAAACTCGCCCATCATTTTGACGACACGGAGTTTTTCTTCGAGGGTAAGAGAGTTCACGCAAGCCTCAGACGATTGCCTAGGGCTAAATATGTACTAAAGGAGTGAAAAGTGCCATTCCGCGCAAGGGAAATGGCACTCTGGTATGAATAGGCCCCGGTATACCGAGGCGGCCACAGCGGCCTTACAATAACGGTGCGATGACCAGACTGACAATCGCCATCACGTTGATGAGGATGTTCATAGCGGGACCAGAGGTGTCCTTGAACGGATCGCCCACGGTGTCGCCGACAACAACAGCTTCATGGGTATCAGAGCCCTTGCCGCCGAGGTTACCTTTCTCAACAAACTTCTTGGCGTTATCCCAGGCACCGCCCGCGTTGGCCATCATCAGGGCCATCAGGACGCAGCCTAGCAACGCTCCACCAAGCATGCCGCCGAGAGATGCTGCCCCAAGGCCAAAGCCGACAACAATCGGCGCAGCAACCGCGATAGCCCCTGGCAGGATCATGCGACGCAGAGCTGCTGTGGTAGCGATATCAACGCACTTGGCGGTGTCTGGCTCGGCCTTGCCTTCCAGCAGTCCAGGAATTTCCCGAAACTGCCGGCGGATCTCATTGATCATGTCAAATGCTGCCTCTCCTACCGCTGTCATCGTAATAGCAGCGATCAGGAACGGAATGGTCCCACCGATAAACATTCCCACCAAAACCACAGGTTCAGACAACTCCAGCGAGAAATCTGCGTTGTTTGCCTGGATCGTTTCAACGAACGCAGCAATGATAGCCAGTGCTGCCAACGCGGCAGCGCCAATAGCAAAGCCCTTGCCGATAGCGGCGGTTGTGTTGCCCACTTCGTCCAAACCGTCGGTGATTTCTCGGATATCTTCGCCCATGCCCGCCATCTCCGCGATGCCGCCGGCGTTGTCAGCTACTGGACCATAGGCATCGATCGCCATGGTTATGCCAACAGTGGCTAACATACCGACTGCAGCGATACCGACACCGTAGAGCCCAGACAATTCAGTAGAGATATAGATGATTGCCGCGAGGAACAATATTGGCAGTACCACTGACTGCATACCCACAGCCAGACCTGTGATCATTACAGTAGCGGCACCAGTCTCGCCGGATTTGGCGATTTTTTGAACCGGGCCTCCACCGGTGTAGTACTCGGTAATCAACCCGATAAGTACACCACCCACAGCACCGCACAACACAGACCACCAGATGTTGGCATCCAGCCCCATTGCGCCGATCAGGAACCAGGCGATGATAACGAACACCACAGGCGCCAACATGGTGCCGGAGCGCAGAGCCGCTTCAGGCGCAGCGCTGGAGCGCACACGCACGACCCATATGCCGACAAGAGAGGCGAGCAGCCCGATGCTGGCCAGGCTCAGCGGCAAGAACATCATGGCGCCCTTCTCTTCCGCGCCTATAGCCATTGTTGATGCAATAGCGATGCAGGCAATCATGGAACCCACATAGGACTCGAAAATATCTGAGCCCATGCCAGCGATATCGCCTACGTTGTCTCCTACGTTATCCGCGATTACACCCGGGTTCCGGGGATCGTCTTCCGGTATACCCGCTTCAACCTTCCCGACGAGGTCGGCGCCAACGTCGGCGCTCTTGGTGAAGATACCGCCACCGACACGAGAGAACAGGGCGACTACAGATCCACCCATACCGAAACCATGAATAGCGTGGGCTGTTTCTGGGTCACCACCGAACAACCAGTACACGCTGCCCAGACCAATAAGGCCCAGAGACGCGACACACAGGCCCATGACAGAACCACCATAGAAGGAAACGCTCAGGGCCAAACCCTGGCCGTGATTTTTCGCGGCAACGGCGGTGCGCACGTTAGCTTTGGTAGCGGCAAACATGCCAAGATAGCCTGCCGTGGCAGAAGACACCGCCCCGGCCAGGAAAGCGATAGCGGTATTGGCTCCGAGGGCAATGTAGAGACCGACCAACAAAACGGCGGCGAACATCGCCAGCATCTTGTACTCGCGCTTCATGAAGACCATGGCGCCGAGGTGAATTTGGTCACCGATTTTCTTGACTACGCCGTCGCCGGCGTCGTGACGCGTCATGATGTGGTAGATGATAAATGCGATGACCAGCCCCGCTAAACCGAGAATGGGCGGGAGTGAAAAATACTGTGACATAGGCTTGCTCCGGGCGTTTATTGGTTGTTTTTTGAACCGAACTGTTCAGCATGCTACCTAACTTGTGATAACAGTGACAAGTGAAAGAAATAATGGCTAGTTTGCCTACTGGGGTGAAAGACGCGGGAATCCCAGTGCATGGCAGGAGAACCGCCAGCCGGCAGGACTGAATTTTAGGCTGAAGCGGGCCACCGCTGGGGCAGCAGGGAGAAGAGATGAATCATAGTGAAGACACATTCGTCGGGGCCGGTGGACGTTCGATGTATTACCAAAGCTGGGCGCCAGAAACGTCGCCTCGTGGGATGATACTGGTGGTGCATGGTCTCGGAGAGCACAGCGCGCGCTATCAGTGCCTCGCCACCTACTTCGTGGCGCGTGATTATGTGGTCGGGGCGCTCGATCTGAACGGCCATGGGTATTCCGGAGGAAGCCCTGGCTACGTGGAGGCTTTTTCGGACTATGAGGATGATTTGGCGTTGTTCCACGAGTTGATGTCGCAACGGTTCCCTCAGATACCCGCCTTTCTCTTGGGGCACAGCATGGGCGGCCTGATCAGCTGTTGCTACCTGCGCTCGGCGCAGGATCGCTTCAGTGGAGCAATGCTCTCCGGCGCTGCGGTCATTACGTCCCAGCAGCCCGGTGCTATCGGGATGTGGCTTATCCGGTTGCTGTCCAGAGTGATTCCGCGTCTAGGCCTCTCCCGACTTGATGCGAAGGGGGTAAGCCGGGATGCGGATGAAGTGACCAAGTACACCGAGGACCCGCTTGTCTACCATGGTGCTCTGAGTGCCAGGCTGCTGCATGAGTTCTTTGGCAGCATGCAGTCCCTGCGCGCGAGCGCCGGGAAGATACATATTCCCTTGCTCATAATGCACGGCAGTGAAGATGTTATGGTAGCGCCGGAGGGGTCGCAGCTTCTCCATGAACGGGTGGGCTCCGACGACAAGACGCTGGTGCTGTATCCAGGGCTGTATCACGAGATATTCAATGAGCCTGAAAAAGATCGGGTTTTCGGCGATATGCTCGCTTGGTTGGAACGACACCTTGAGCCCGCGCGGCAGGGCGTTGATACCGGTATCGATTGATTTTTGATCAAGGGTGCCGAGGGACGTATACTCGCCGGCCCCGAGAGAAAGTGACAGGCCCAGGTTAGAGGCAATTACCGTGGAGTATCAGGAAAAGTTTGATGTGATCGTCATTGGCGGCGGCCACGCTGGGGCCGAGGCTTGCCTGGCGGCGTCGCGCATGGGATGCCGCACCCTGCTGTTGACGCACAGTATCGATACGCTGGGCCAGATGTCCTGTAATCCCGCCATAGGTGGCATCGGAAAAAGCCAGCTGGTAAAGGAAGTTGACGCTTTGGGTGGTGCCATGGCGCTGGCCACGGACCGGGCGGGAATCCAGTTTCGGATATTGAACAGCCGCAAGGGCCCCGCGGTGCGCGCTACACGGGCGCAGGCAGACCGCATACTGTATAAAAACGCTATACGGGAAATTCTGGAGACTCAGCCGGGTTTATCGATTTTTCAGCAGCCAGTGGACGACCTGTTGATCGAAAACGGGGTGGTAGCCGGTGCCATTACCCAGATGGGCGTCGTTTTCAGGGCTCCGCGCGTGGTGCTTACCACGGGCACGTTCCTGGGTGGAAAAATACACATTGGTTTGGAAAACAGCGGCGGCGGCCGAGCGGGTGACCCCCCGTCCATTGCACTTGCCCAGCGCTTGAGAGAGCTGCCTTTCAGGGTTGAACGATTAAAAACCGGGACACCGCCGCGCATCGACGCACGCAGCGTGGATTTTTCCGGCCTGGAAGAGCAATGGGGCGACAGTCCTGCGCCAGTGATGTCATATATGGGGAATGCGGCGATGCACCCGGAGCAGCGCTGCTGCTGGGTTACGCATACCAACACAGGGACACATGACATTATCCGGGAAGGACTCGATCGGTCGCCGCTTTATTCTGGCGTTATAGAAGGAGTAGGGCCTCGCTATTGCCCCAGCATTGAGGACAAGATCCATCGATTTGCAGATAAGGAGTCCCATCAGGTCTTCATTGAGCCCGAGGGGTTAAGCACGCCAGAGCTTTACCCAAATGGCATTTCCACCAGCTTGCCCTTTGATGTTCAGCAGGCGATGGTCCGATCCATCCGCGGATTTGAGAACGCCCACATTACCCGCCCCGGATATGCCATTGAGTACGACTTCTTTGACCCACGTGATCTGACCTCCGCGCTGGAGACCAAAGCCATGCCGGGCCTTTACTTCGCGGGTCAGATCAATGGCACCACGGGTTACGAGGAGGCGGCAGCGCAGGGTTTGCTGGCGGGAATTAATGCCGCGCTGGCAATCCGGGGTGAAGCGCCCTGGTGCCCACGCCGTGACGAGGCGTACATGGGGGTGCTGGTAGACGACCTCATTACCCGTGGTACGCTTGAGCCCTATCGGATGTTTACGTCCCGCGCGGAATACCGCCTTACGCTGCGCGAGGACAACGCTGATCTGCGGCTCACAGAGCAGGGCCGGGATCTGGGTTTGGTTGACGATGCGCGTTGGGCGCGCTTCGCAGCCAAGCGTGATGAGATCGAGCGGGAAAGCGCTCGCATGCGAAACAGCTTTGTTCACCCCAACACACCTCAGGCCGCGGCACTCGCAGTCAGGATTAAAAAGCCCTTGAGCAGGGAATACTCGCTTGCTGAGCTTCTCAAGCGGCCAGAGCTGTGCTACCACGATGTGGCGGGCCTGACAGGGGATCCCAGTGTGGATTTACAGGCGGCTGAGCAGGTGGAAATTCAGGCCAAGTACGCGGGCTATATCGATCGTCAGCGCGAGGATATAGATCGGCTGCGTCGCAATGAGAATACGCCCCTGCCGGCGGACTTGAATTACGACAAGGTGGACGGGCTCTCGAATGAAGTGAAACAGAAGCTGTCAGACGCCAGACCCGACACGCTTGCGCGGGCGGGGCGGTTGCCCGGCATAACCCCGGCGGCGGTCGCGCTGCTGCTGATACATCTGAAAAAACGCGGAGCGCTGCAAAGCGATAAACCAGGCGAAGACCGGAAGCTGGCCTGAGTTGGAACAGCATAACCTCATACGCCTGACCCGCGGCTGCAAAAAGATGGGCATATACCCGGACCAAAGCCAACTGGAACACCTGCAAACCTACCAGGCACTGTTGGCCCGGTGGAATAACACCTTCAACCTGACCGCCGTGCGCGATGAGGGGCAGGTGGTTACACGCCACCTGCTGGACAGTTTGTCCGTCCTGCCCCACCTCGACCCCGGAGCCTGTATCGATGTTGGCACGGGTGCAGGCCTGCCGGGTATACCGCTGGCAATAATGCGACCGGAGCAACCTGTGCACCTCCTTGACAGCAACGGTAAGAAGACGCGGTTTCTTTTTCAGGTGAAAACTGCCCTGTCCTTGGATAATATAGTGGTACACCAAGCGCGAGTGGAAAGGTTTCAGCCGGACAGCCCATTTGTCTCGGTTATATCCCGTGCATTTGCGTCGCTGCAGGAAATGGTTCGAGGTTGTCGCCACCTCGTTGCGCCCGGCGGGCGCCTTCTGGCAATGAAGGGAGCGCCGCCTGACCGTGAGCTGCAAGCGTGTGCTTCGGAGCGTATTGACGCTGTGGTGCACGCCTTGAATGTGCCGGATCTGGACGAGCAGCGACATTTGGTGGAGATAAGGCTACAACCGGGTTGAATCAACCGCTCACTTTTTTCCAGGGGCAATACCATTGAGCAGGGTTATCGCGATCGCCAACCAGAAAGGGGGAGTGGGTAAAACTACAACCTGTATCAACCTTGCCGCGTCGCTGGCTGCGATGAAGCAACGGGTGCTGCTGGTAGATCTCGACCCTCAAGGTAATGCCACGACAGGCAGCGGCATTGACAAAAATACACTCACGAGCAGCATCTATGACGTGTTAGTGCACCGGGCGCCCGTCGCGCAGGTGGTCCTGCCGGCCGGTGGCAGTGGGTACGATGTGCTGCCCGCAAACGGGGACCTCACCGCCGCGGAAGTTGAGCTTCTTGAGGTCGACAACAAGGACCGCCGCTTGCGGACCGCCCTCACAGAGGCGGCGGCGCAATACGACTATGTGCTGGTAGACTGCCCGCCGTCGCTTAACATGTTGACCATCAATGGCCTGGTGGCGTCAGACGGGGTCATCATTGCCATGCAGTGTGAGTACTTTGCGCTGGAGGGTCTGGCCGCCTTGTTGAGCACGATCGAAGGGGTGGCACAAAACGCCAATACAGTTCTGCAGGTCGAGGGTATCCTGCGAACAATGTACGACCCCCGCAATAGCCTGACGAAGGATGTGTCCGCGCAGTTGCGCGAGCATTTTGGCGACAAGGTCTATCGCACAGTGGTGCCTCGCAACATACGATTGGCCGAGGCGCCGAGCCACGGGGTGCCTGTAATGCATTACGACAAATACTCGCGTGGCGCCAAAGCCTACATGGCGTTGGCAGGGGAAATGATCAGGCGTCGAGAGCAGCAATGTGAGCAGGCGGCGGAAGGCGCCCCGGTGAACTAAAATAACGGAGAATCGTCATGTCAGCGAGAAAGCGGGGCCTGGGAAAGGGGCTCGATGCCCTGCTCGGCGCGGGCCAGCCCGGGCGCACTGAGAGCGATAATGCGCCGGGGCCGGTCGCCGAAAGCGGCGGTTCGAGCAACGGGGAGCATCCGCGTTGAGAATTGACGGTTGATCTGGTTCATCGGGGTAAGGACCAGCTATTCAGGTATAT
>JAAENL010000119.1 GCA_024224435.1 Halieaceae bacterium | reverse complement strand
TTCTCAGTTCGTGGCTCATATTTGCTAAAAAGGCGCTTTTGGCCTGATTGGCAGCTTCGGCTGCTATTTTAGCTTCCCGTAATTCTTCTGCTGTCCTCTTCTGCTCGGTTCTGTCAATGCCAATGCAGAGGATTTTGGACAGACGATCTTCGTTGTCGTAGATCGCCCTGTTGGTCCAGGCCACCCACACCCGTTCCCCGTTGCGGCGCATATTCTCATTTTCATTGTCGATGTATCTTTCGGGATGACTGACCAGATCCTGAATCATGAGCTCAAGATCCCTTCCGTTTGAGTCTGCTGCCGGGACAATGGTGCCCACCACGTTACGGCCCAGAACCTCTGACTCACTGTATTCAAAGAAATTCTGGGCAAATCGGTTGAAGAACGTGACGTCACCGCGGGTATCCATCTCCAGAATGATACTGTTTGCGTTTTCTACCAGATCACGGTACTTGGCACGACTTTCCAGCAGCGCTCGCTCAGCCCGTTTTAGTTCTGTGATGTCATGGTAGATGATCATAAAGCCCATATCCCGGCTGTCTCCGGTTAGCGGCACGGCCAATATTTCCACGTCCAAGAGTGTCCCATCCCGTCGGCCGCGCCGGGTAATGGTATGAAAGACACCGGTCCCGCTCTTCGTTTTCTGGAAGATGTCTCTGACTTCCGCCAGCATGTCCGGCGTCGTCGTAATCAAAACACCCAGCTCACACCCAAGGGCCTCCGCCTGGGTATAACCAAACAACTTCTCGGCGGCCGGGTTCCACGACGACACATGGCCATCCATGTCGACGGTCACAATGGCGGCCGGGCTGTTTTGTACCAGCGACTCGGAATACTGCTTCTGGCGCTGCACCGTCGCAAACAGTCGTGCGCTCTCAATGGCAAGACCGGCCTGCTGGGCAGCTGCAGTGAGCACTTCAAAATCGTCCTGCTTGAAAGCGTGGGTCTTGCTGTTTTCAGCGATCAGCACGCCGCGCACTTTTCCGCCGATTGGCATCGGCACGTCCACTTCGGAACCCCTGGCGCCATAGAAATAGCAAGGGTCTTCGGAAACGTCCGGCACGTAATGGAGTTTGCCATCTAAAAGTGGGCGCCCACTCAGTCCCTGATCGCAGGTGAGGCGGTCGTGGGGCTCATCATAACCGATGCTGGCGGCATGCACCCGGTCGCTGGTGGCCTCATCCAACAAGTAGAGCGCCAGAACATCGTAACCGAGGGTATCGTGTAGGCCGTGCACCACGCGTCGGCAAAGCTCGGCCTCGTCGAGTGTGGCAGCCAGTTCCGAAGCCATCCGAAACAGGGCGGACATCTCCA
>JAAENL010000118.1 GCA_024224435.1 Halieaceae bacterium | reverse complement strand
CCCATTCTCAAGAAAATCGACCAACTGATCAGCAGCCATGATGGCACAGTTATCCTCCGCCTCCTCAGTGCTTGCGCCAATATGGGGCATCAAGACGACATCTGATCTGCCGATTAAAGCGGGAGAGGGAAAGTCGGCGATGTATCTGCGCAACGCGCCGCTGTCAAGCGAATCGATAAGCGAGGGCTCGTCGACGATTTCCTGGCGAGCGAAATTCAGTAAACATGCACCGCTTTGCATGGTTTTCAATAGTTCCGAATTAACAAGACCGCGAGTGGAGTCCAGCACCGGAAGGTGCAGGCTGACATAGTCACACTTAGAGAAGAGCGCCGCAAGATTATCCGCCCTTCGCACCCTGCTGGACAGGCGCCAAGCCGCTTCAACGGACAGCGCCGGATCGAAACCGACCACGTCCATGCCGAGCGTTAACCCCATTTCCGCGACCATCGACCCTATGGCGCCGAGCCCTACTACGCCTAGAGTCTTGCCCACCAGCTCGCTTCCCTTGAACTGTTTTTTCTGCGCCTCCAATGTTTTGTTCAGTTCGGCACCGTCAGTCATGTCAGCTAAAGACTCGACGTAACCGATGCCCTCTACAATGCCCCTTGAACCCAGCAACAAGCCTGTAGCGACTAATTCCTTGACGGCGTTAGCATTGGCGCCTGGCGAATTGAATACGGGTATACCGCGAGCGGTGCAGGCATCAACCGGAATATTATTCACACCGGCCCCGGCTCTTCCTATCGCAAGCACAGACTGTGGTATTTCCGCCTCTGCCAGTTTATGGCTCCTCAGCAGAATCGCATCCGGCTGAGCGAATTCACTCGCGATTTCATACGTGTCACGTGGCAGGCGCTCCAGCCCTTTCACGGAGATCTGGTTCAGCGTCAAAATCTTTTGTACCATGGAATCCTCTGATCCGTCTGTTTACAGTGCGGTAATGTCAGCAGTGTTTCGGAGCTGGCGCTGAAATTCTCGGAAAACCAACCCCCCTTGCTCATTGGTCAACATCTGTGACAACTGGGTGCGCTCAGCTTCAGGTAGCATCGTGTATGTGCCGGGCTCCACCCGCTGTAACTCAATAACCACTGCATCACCAGCCTGTGAGATAAAAAAATCAGCCGAGGCATCCGCACCTGACGGTTCCGCCATCTGAAACGCATGTGAAAGCACATCGGTAGGAGCGGCACTGGTTTTACGATCTACACCGAGTTCGACTAGAACGTCATAGCCAAGGTCCTGCGCCACGTCAGAAAACACTGCGCCATCTCTCAGCAACTTAATACTATCACTGGCCTGCCGCGTAACCTCGGCAACTGCTTTTTGCTGCCTGACTGCCAAAAGGATCTGTTCGCGAAACGTATCCAGAGGCAGCAGTTGTGGCAGATCATGCTTGCGAACCCGCAGCACGACAAAACGATTCCCGGCTAGCTCGAAAACCTCGCTGTTATGCCCAGCCACCAATACATCATCTGAAAAGGCCGCCTGATTAAGCGCGGAGCTGGCAAACAGACTATCTTCGTCACCCCGAGCGACTCCCTCCTCTCGCAGAACCTGCAAGTTGAGATCAGCGGCCGGACCATCCAGATCTTCCGCGTTGAAAGACAGGTCGCGTAACGTTTCCACCGTCCGCAGTAATTCCGAGCGCGCATCTTCCGCCGATATGCGCTCTTCCAACTCTGCGCGCATTTCCTCAAACGTTTTGATAGTTGCTGCCTTCCGCTCCGTTACCAAAAGCAAGTGGGTGCCAGCTGATGTTTCGATGGGCTCTGAGACGATACCTGGCTCCAGGGCGACAATGGCTGCTTCCATATTCTCTGGAAACATCTCACCACTGGTATAACCCAGATCGCCACCTCGGCCCGCGGACCCCACGTCATCTGAAAAATCCTTGGCTAACGCCGCGAATGCCTCTCCTGCCGCCAATCGCTCCTGCACGTCCTGGACGCGTTGCAGCTGCTCACCTTCGCCGCTGCCTTCAAATAAGATGTGGGAGACACGATTTTGGTCCTGCAGTACCGCATCCTCCAGGCTCAGTTCATAGGCCTCTCTCAAAACAGTGTCTTCAACCGGTTGCCGAAAGTCGTCGATTTCAAGCTCTATATAATCGACATCGACGGACTCCTCGGAGCGAAACAAAGTCTCGTTCGCGGCGTAGTAAGCTTCAATTTCGGCTTCTGAGACTGCTGCGACGTCGCCGATTTGTTCGCCCGGGATGGTAAAATAACTAAAATCCCGTTGTTCAGCCAGGATACTCGCAGAGATATCCAGCTCCACCTGCGTGACGAATTCACTACCAGCCAATCCCGCACTCAGTTGATTGATGAGTAAATCATTGCGCAGCAGGAGCTTGTAGGACGCTGGAGAGTATCCAGCTTGCGAAATCATCATCTTGTATCGCTCAGGCGAAAACACCCCATCAACCTGAAACTGCTCCGTAGCGGCCACGATGGCCCCGATCTCTGGCTCAGAAATGGCTAGTTGCATCGACTCACCTGCCTGCACCAGCAATTTGCGGCTAATGAGTTCCTGCAGAGCACGTGGCTCTATAAGGCTCCTCTCCAGCATCGAGGGATCAAGCTGATCGCCGAATCGTGAAATCAACCGCTGCTGCTGAGCCAGCACAGCCTGATTTAACTCGTTCGGGGATACGGGTTCCCCATTCACCTCTGCTACCGCGCTCCCACCGCCATCCACTAAAATGGATTGAATCCCAAAGAACGCAAAGGAAATCACTATCAAGCCAACAATAATTTTTGCCGTGGTGCCCTTCGTGGACT
>JAAENL010000117.1 GCA_024224435.1 Halieaceae bacterium | reverse complement strand
CTCGACCTCGCCCTGCGTGAGTCTGCTTTGGCGGGGGCACGACAGCACTACCAGGCCGCAAGCGGCAGCCAGCCCGCCATCGGAGCCCGTCTCGGCAAAGCCAACGTGTATAAGGCCGTGGTCGACCTCGCCCTGCGTGAGTCTGATTTGGCGGGGGCACGACAGCACTACCAGGCCGCACTCGACATCTATCCCGCCATCGGAGCCCGCCTCGGCCAAGCCAACGTGCTTCAGAGTCTGGGAAATCTACTCCTGGCAGAAGGTGACCCCACTGCTGCCTATGAAAAGTACCGTGCAGCTTTAGAAACGCACCAGGGTATTGGCAGCCGTCTGGGCATGGGTGCAGACCTGGGCTACATGGGTCGCGCCGCAGCCGCGGCTGGCAGTCATACTCAGGCGACGCTGCTATTCGAGCAGTGCGTTTCTCTCTATCGAGATATTGGCGAATTGTTCTCGCAAGCCATTGTACTTAATTGGCAGGGCGATAGTTTTTGGCAGATCGATGGACAACAACCCGCCCTGGGCGCGTGGTGGTTGGCCCGCGAGATCGCTGCTGCCATCAGCCTACCCCTGGCCCGGCAACTGGACAACCTCTTCGCCCAACTCGCCCAACAAATGGGGCCCGAAGTCTACACCCAATTGCAATCCGACCTGCAAACCCAAGCCGAATCCTGGCGCAAAGCAGGGGTCGAAACCGCTCGCCAATCACTCGAAAACCAACAAGAGGCGTGAGCCGATAGCCGATAGCAGCCGGCCGTTAGTGGTTGGTCGTTCACTGGTTAGGCTGTTCCAGGGTAATAATAATCCAAAACTCGTGAAACGTGATGCGTGATACGTAATGACCTCGCGCCTAAATCCTCACGTTTCACCCTTCACATAGGACTAAGGTTCTGGGAGCATTTTAATTCCGGAACTCCCTAACCTCACATGTACCGCTTAAATCCCCAATAACACATCACCCTGTCACCCCCTCACCTTGCCACCGCCCCCCACCCCCCACCCCCCGGCGTCTCAATCAGCACCCGATCCCCTGCCTCCACCGCGAAACTCACCTTGCCTGGAAGCAGTTGAGAGCCATTAGCCGTTAGCCGATGGCCGTCAGCCTGTGTTGTATCCAAGTCGCTTTTCATACCGACTGCAGCCCTCTGATCTCCGACCTCTGATCTCTGATCTCCGACCTGCGACTTCCGCTCTCCCCGCACCAACACATTGCGCCCCACCTCACCCGCTTCACCCCCGGCCAGGCCATACGGCCCCTGCTGCCGGCGGTCCGAGAGGATCGTTACCTGGGCGCGAGTTAGCACTTCCAGCTCGCGTACCACGCCGTCGCCCCCGCCATAGCGCCCTGCACCCCCGGACTGCCGGCGGATGGCATAGCGGCGCATACGCAGGGGATAGGCGTATTCCAGCGCTTCGGTGGGCGTGTTCAGGGTATTGGTCATGTGCGTGTGGATGGCATCGGCGCCCGCTTTAGTGGGCCGAGCCCCCATGCCGCCGGCGATGGTCTCGTAGTAGGCGAAGGGTCGCTCACGTTCGGGGTCCCAGCCGCCGATGGTGAGATTGTTCATGGTGCCCTGGCTGGCCGCGGGCACTTTGGCGGGCGCGGCCTGGGCCAGCGCCCCCAGCAGCACATCGGTAATACGCTGCGAGGTCTCCACATTGCCACCCGCCACCGCCGCCGGTTTGCGAGCATTGACCAGACTGCCAGCGGGGGCGATCAGCGTCAGTGGGCGCAGACAACCACTGTTGGAGGGGATATCCAGACCGATCAGGCAGCGGAACACGTAATAGGTAGCTGAGAGGGTGATCGCTTCTACGGCGTTGATGCTGCCCCGACATTGAGGCGAAGTGCCGGTAAAATCCACCGTGACCGCGTCACCCTGGACCGTAACGGTTACGGCAATCGTGAGGGGCCCAGAATCGATGCCGTCGCCATCCATGACATCTTGAAAGCAGTATACACCGTCGGGCAGGTGCTCGATCAGGTTGCGGGTCATGCGTTCGGCGTAGTCCAGTAACCCGGCCGCGATGTACTGTACCTCGGCCAGACCATAACGCTCCACCAGGTCTTGCAGGCGTCGCTCCCCCTTGCGATTGGCGGCCAACTGAGCGCGCAGATCCCCGGCTCTTTCTTCAGGCGTGCGCACATTGGCCAGCAGCAATTGCCAGACGGCCTCGTTCATGACGCCCCCCTCGATCAGCTTGATCGGGGGTATGACAATACCCTCCTGGTAGAGTTCGGTGGAGAGAGGCATACTGCCGGGGGACATGCCCCCCACATCGGCGTGGTGAGCGCGGCTGGCGCTGAAACCGATCAATTGCTTCTCCACGAAGATCGGCGTGATCAGGGTGATATCGGGCAGGTGAGTGCCGCCGCAGTAGGGGTCGTTGAGGAGAACGGCATCGCCGGGCGCGAATGAAAAGGTCTCGATCGCGGCCTGCACCGACATGGGCATGGCCCCCAAATGGACGGGCATGTGTGCGCCCTGGGCGATCATCTGTCCTTCGCTATCGAACAGCGCACACGAATAATCGCGTCGCTCCTTGATATTGGGCGAATAGCCGGTACGACGCAGCACCACACCCATCTCGTCGGCAATCGATGCGAAGAGATGTTTGAAAACTTCGAGACGGATGGGATCGGTGGACATGGTAATCGTGGTGTGTGGAACGTTCCGGTCAATCCCACTCAGCCAAGGCGCCAATGGAATCTAAATGGGATTTCTCGTTTAGGCACACTAAGGTCGGCTTGGGTGTAAACGTTAACTCCGAGAGTGCGCAATTCGCCATCTGGTACTCTTGCCAGCGGCTGCCGTCCTGCCCAACCATGACTGAGAGTGCTGTGGAGATAGCGCCACCATGGCTGACGACCAGTACGGTTTTGCCTGTATTGGTTTGGGCGATGGTCTGCAAGCTGGTGATCAGACGTGTTCCGAATTCAATGGCCGATTCTCCACCTGGAGGTGCGAAATTAGGATCAGCGGCGAACTGATCCCAAAGCCGTTTCTCGAAACGGAGTTCATCGTACGTAAGCCCTTCCCAGTCGCCCAGATGGAATTCAGCCAGGTTCGGGTCACGAAGGGTGGGTGGGTTACCGACGTGGTCTGAGATAATGCGTGCTGTCTCCATTGCTCTACCCAAGGGGCTGGTATAGATCACATCGATTTTGCGAGCTTCGCTTTGTAAACGATTGGCAATTGCTGCAGCTTGGGCGCGGCCACGATCATTGAGATCGCTATCGGTCGAACCTTGCCAGGTGCCCGAGACATTGGCATCGGTTTCACCATGTCTTACAAGCAGTAGTCTGGTCATTGCATTTGATGTTTGAGTCATACCTTGCATTATGCGAGAGGTATCGACTGCGGGCAAGTTATTTATGCATACTGAAGGGAGGATATGTGTGTTATCGCGCACGCAGTTTATAAAAGATTCTCTCGGCAGAATGACATAAATCATAGCGGACGCTTGATAACAAGCGTACAATAGGGCATGAACTGATGTTGCTCAGACCATAGATTTTGGTCAAATAATCTGTAGGAGTTCTATTATGAGACGTGGATTTGCACTCTTCCTTACGGTGCTGACCCTGGTATTGGTGTTGACCCCCACCGGCGTGCAGGCGGATGACCAGGCTGTGGTGCGTGCTGTACTCTTTTACTCACCGACCTGCCCGCACTGCCATAAGGTCATCGATGAAGACTTGTCCCCTTTGCAAAAGCAGTATGGAGATCAATTGCGGATTGCCTTGATTAACGTGGCGACAGATGCCGGCCGTGATCTCTATTTAGCCGCTGCCGCTGAAGTGCCGATTGCCGACAACCAGCGCGGGGTTCCGGCCATGGTGGTTGGGGACACACTATTGGTGGGGAGCTATGACATCCCCACAAGATTTCCCGGCATCATCGAAGCAGGGTTAGCCGAAAACGGCATTGCCTGGCCGGCGATCACGGGTATGGATACTGTTGGCGCCGAACTGGATGCACAATTCGAGACGATCCCCGTAGTAGAAGAAGTGGCCGAGTCCGCAGCCCTCGAAGAGCAACCGGCAGAAGAATCCGCTCAGGCCATTGCAGAAGTTAGCGAAAGCGCAGACCCGATCATCGCAGAAGAATCACAGGCGCCTGCAGCGGTAGCGGAAGATGCTATTGTACTCGCAGGAGAGGACGGAGTGATGCAGCAAGCCGGTATCATGGATCTGTTACGCATCGATCCGGTGGCTGCTGTGGTAGCGATCCTCGTACTCCTGCTCATGATCGCCAGTGTACTCATTGCCGCCATCACTTGGCTTCGTCACGGCCTGACAAGCGAAGTCGCCAAAGGATGGCAAGTGTGGATCATCCCTGCGCTTTCGGTTGTGGGGTTGCTTGTGGCCGGTTACCTGGCCTTTGTAGAGACAACTGAAACTGCGGCCGTCTGTGGCCCAGTAGGTGATTGTAACACCGTGCAACAGAGTTCTTATGCCCGACTGTTTGGCGTGCTTCCCATTGGTGTTTTGGGAATTGCCGGTTACCTGGTCGTGCTGGCGCTCTGGGCCTGGCAACGGTACGGTGCGGTGGAACATACCGCAAAGACAGTCTGGCTGTTACCGGCAGTAGCACTCACCGGCGTACTGTTTAGCATCTACCTGACAGCGCTGGAGCTATTCGTCATCATCGCCGTGTGCATGTGGTGCATCACTTCGGCCATAATCATGACCCTGGTGCTTTGGTTCACCTATCGATGGCAGCTCCCTCCTGCTAAACAAGTTGCCGAGCGGACTCGCACTAGACGTCGCCACGCACCACATTAGCAGCCACGTCAAGTAAGACATGATTAACGAATCAACCCCTAATCGCGTTCCGTTCACACAGTTGCTCGGGATACGCGTCTACGCGGGTGTGTTCGCCGTTACCCTTCTTCGGTCCCTATGCTATAATGCCAGCTTGATCTGAACTCGACCCCACTACCTCACTCGGTGCAGGTTTTTTTAATATGGATACAACACAACTAGCTCAAATGGTTACCTGGCTCGACGAACAACATCGCCGAGATCGTGCTGAAATCACCAGACTGCAACAACGCCTGGAGTCACAAACAAACGAATTACAGGAGCAGGCGCGTCGAATGCAGGAATTAGAGGCCCGGCTCGTCAGTACTCAGACTCAGCTTGGTAAGTTCACCCAGATCGAACAGTCAATCGATAATCTGAAAGCTGAAGTCGTTCACATGTACAATACGCAGGCCGAGGAAGTAACCAAAGGGCAACGCGAGTTGGAACGTGCGCGCATGACCGATCGTGAGACCTTTACACGCAGCGTTACCGAAGTTCGCAAGGAATTACCGAGATTCCGTGTGATCGAAGAGGAACTGGCAGTGCGCAAGGCTGAGGACCAGCGACTAAGCGAGATCGTCATCAATCTGCGTCAAGAGGTTTCGGAAGTCGCTAAGAATATCGATGAGAAAACACGTGGGATTCCCTTCCTCTCGGAACAACGCACCCATGATAACAAGCGTATTGCCCAGCTGCAGCAAGAGAATGTAGAGTTGTTCAAGCGCGTGGAGGAATTCGGCAGCAGGCAGCAGATGTTGGTCCAGAAGAACCAGAAACTGGAGACGCAGGTTATTGCGCTTCCACCTCTTGTGGACAACATGAAGCGGGGCCAGGAACAATTTATCGAATCTCTGAAACTGGCGGACGCTGATCGCCAACGCCAAATGCGAGACTGGCATCAGGCATTCGAACTCCAAGAACAAATCATAGAAGAACAACGGGAACGCATTCAGGCATACGCCAAAACCAATGAAGAGACCAAGCGTAATATGACGATGATCGAACAGTTTCAAATGCGTCTACAGCGTGATCAGGGTCAAGTCGCCGAATTACAGCGTCTGGCTGAAGAACGCCAGCGCAAAGAACTGGCGTCGTTCCTATCTGATAACGAAAAACTGTGGAAAAAACAGCTGCTGGAGTGGAATTTCCGCTGGGAACAGCAAGATAAAGTCAACGCTCGAATCAGAGAACACTTTCCTAAGATCGACGAGCAACTTGCCTATTATGAAGAATACTTGCATTTCTTCTGGCGTCATGTCGAGACACAAGGCGGCGCCCAACTGAAAGCGGCGCAGGCCTGGCTGAATGATATCCAGAAGTTGGCCGCTCAACGTGAGAAAATCCTCAATGCCCACGAGGAAGCCAGCCTGGGACTCACGCAACAATTATAACGTGTGCTGGGCATCAGTTAGTTACGGCGTCGCATGAAAGTCATTGCCACTGCAGGTCATGTCGATCATGGTAAATCTGCACTCGTCAAGGCACTCTCCGGGATCGATCCCGATCGTTTGCGTGAAGAACAACAACGGGGATTGACTATCGACCTGGGTTTTGCCTGGACAGAGTTGCCCACAGGTGAAACGGTAGGGATCATCGATGTTCCCGGCCATATCGATTTCATAAAAAATATGCTGGCCGGGGTGGGGGGTGTCGATGCCGCCCTGTTTATCGTCGCCGCTGATGAAGGTGTGATGCCACAGACCGAAGAACACCTCGCAATCCTCGATCTGCTCGAAGTCCCGCGCGGGGTGGTCGCCCTTACCAAAATCGATCTCATCGATGAGCCAGACTGGTTGGAGCTCGTTCAGGAAGAGATACGAGAAACCTTGGCCCATACCTCTCTGGCCGTCGCGCCCATTGTGCCTGTCTCGGCACATACCGGCGAGGGCATGCAAGATCTTGTGGCCGCTCTCGGCGATGTTTTGGCGTCTGCACCAGAGCGAGATGATCTGGGACGGCCCAGACTCCCTATCGACCGAGTATTTACTATCTCAGGATTTGGTACGGTGGTGACCGGCACATTGCTCGATGGTAGCTTGCGGGTTGGTGACGAGATCGTGATCATGCCAGGTGAGCTACCAGGTCGTATTCGAGGTCTGCAAACCCATAAGACCCAGTTCGATATAACCCGGCCTGGATCTCGCGTGGCTGTCAATCTCAGCGGTCTGCATCCCCTTCAGGTCGAGCGGGGACAGGTGCTCAGCCTCCCGGGGGTGCTCAAGGGCAGCAAACGTGTGGACGTGCGCCTGCGCGCTTTGGCTGATGCACCCCTGTTGCGCCATAACATGGAAATCACATTCCACAGTGCTGCCGCCGAGGTGATGGGCAGGCTACGCCTTCTGGAGGGTGATGAAATGACTCCCGGAAGCGAGACCTGGGCCCAAGTCGAACTACGTGATCCCGTGGCCGTAGCCCGCGGCGACCGTTACATCATACGTCGCCCTTCACCCAGCACCACGGTTGGTGGTGGCACGGTCGTCGATCCGACCCCACGACGGAGGCACCGGCGACGGCGCCCCGAACTCTTTGTCCGCTTTGAAACGCTGTTGCAAGGGGATCCCGCCGATCTCATGGCGGCAATAATCAGCCGTGATGGCCCTCTAGCCGTTGCCAAAGCTCTAGATGCGGTCGACATGCCCCGGGATGAGGCAGAACGAGCACTGGCGATTTTACTCTCAGAGGGCCGCGTCGAACCCCTCGATCCTGCCGCTCCCACCGGCCCCTTGATCACACCGGCAGCGTGGACGCACTTGAGTGCCGACCTGCAGGCTATCCTCACAAACTATCACGAAATCAATCCCTTACGCCAAGGTATACCACGTGAAGAGGTGAAGAGCCGCCTGCAACCTCGCCAGGGTTGGCCGACAAAGCTATTCAACGCCATTCTTGCCCGAGCCATATGGGAAGAGACCGTGCGCGAAATTGGCTCCCTTTTGGCTTTACCTGACTTCGAAGTTCGGTTTACACCCCAACAACAGCAGTCAGTCGATCTCCTTATGGCTGCTTTTCAGCGAAATCCATACAGCCCCCCCAGCGTCAAACAGTCTTTGGAAACGGTCGATGAGGCAGTGTTCAATGCGCTGTTGGAGCAACAACGCCTGATTCGTGTAGCAGTTGATGTCGTTTTCGAGCGAAGCGCCTACGAGCAAATGGTCGACATCATCCGAGATCATATCCAAACGGCCGGACAGATCACCGTGGCCGAGTGCAGAGATCTGTTCGACACCAGCAGGAAATATGCCCTGGCTTTGTTAGAGTATCTCGACCAGCAACGTGTGACTCGGCGGGAAGGTGATGCAAGGGTTTTGAGATAGAAGTGGAGATTCAGTAGATCCAAAATAGAAATTCCTGGTCTCGCTATAACTTACAAAAAGGACACGGACAAAATCGATCTGACAAGTCAGAAACACGCCAAACAGTTTTATCCGTGTCCAAGAAGCTGTTTATTATGTTGGCTCTTTCGGAATTTGCGTGGCTCCTACTAGAAAGGTGTGGTTCGTTAGCACAACCATCACGTAACACGCAATACGCAACACGCAACACGCAACACGCAACACGCAACACGGAACACGGAACGTGTGATCCAAACGACACACGGTACGTTTGGCACTTTAAGAACCGAATAGAACTTCCTGAGAAGGG